>JAIVYW010000009.1:0-12722 GCA_048635215.1 Candidatus Atribacteria bacterium | reverse complement strand
CCGATCTGGGAGATTTCCCCGGATACGGTCAGGTTGATGCTGAGTGGTGAGGCGGATATGGATGTCACAATCTCGGCGGTCAACGAGGGACGCATATTCCGGTTTCTCACAAAGCCCATCAAGCCCGAGGAACTGGCCGGCATCCTGGATTCGGCTCTCGAACAGTATCACCTCATCATCGCCGAGCGTGAATTGCTGGAGAATACGCTCAGCGGGAGCATAAAGATACTGGTGGATATCCTTTCGCTTATAAGCCCCATCGCTTTCAGCCGGGCATCCCGCCTGAAACGGTTGACAAACCATATCGCCACGCGGTTGGAACTTCCGGATGTCTGGCAATATGAAGTTGCGGCCATGCTTTCCCAGCTTGGGTGCATCACGCTCATGCCGGAGACGCTGGAGAAACTCTACGCCGGGCAGCCGCTCTCGCCTGAAGAGAAGAAGTCATTCGAGGGTCATCCTCAAATCGGCAAGGATTTAATTGCAAAAATTCCCCGCATGGATGTGATCGCTGAAATGATCGCCAAGCAGCAGGAGGACTTCGACAGGGACGCATTCCAGCCTGACCCGCAGGGAAGGGATCCCGTTTCGCTTGGCGCCCACATCCTCAAGGTTGCATTGAATTTCGCGTCACCGCTGCCTATTTTAGAAATCCCGAATGTATAAAATCTATTCTTCGCGGGATAAAATTCGATATTAAGATTCCCGTCAAAGGCGGAAAGGGCTTTATCCGACACAAGGTCGCCATACCACCAGAACTGCAGCTCCTTTCCTTTTGCCAGAGCGGTTTCCAGCTCTTCAGACAGGGATGTAAGCCGCTTATGAAGCTTGTCATCATTCAGTAGTTTACCGAGAGTACCTTCGCCTTTGTTCAATTTTTCAATGGCGGGAAGCGTCTGATCCATTACCAGATTGAATTTCTTTCCCGCAAGGCTCAGATTATCTATGGCATTATCAAGATTGTCGTTATCCAGGAGTTTGTTGAATTTTGAAAGCATCGATCTTGCGTCGCTCAACATATCAACTATATCATCCGTTGATCCCTCTAATGGCTTTACAAGCCGGTCAATTTGAGCAAAGGCATCACCCATGCCCTTATTCAAACCATCCAGCGATTCATTTATCAGCATAATGGTTTCTTCAAATTTACCCAGTTTCATAGAAAAATCGTTCAGATTGAAGATAAGATCTCCCATGGACACGGCATCTCTTCCTGTAAGTATGAGACCTTTAGCGTTTTCCTCATAATAGCCCGCGGAGGGATCGCCGATAGTGATCTCTACATACGCCTCGCCGATAATGCCGAGTGAATTTATATATATCAGCGCCTCTTTATTGATCCTTATTCCCCTTTGTATCTCCATAAGTACCCTGGGATGCGTATCGTGAATATAGACCTTGGCGACCGAACCGATCTTTACGCCGGAAAGCCGGACAGGAGTTCCGGAATCCAGTCCGCCCACATATGAAAAGTCCACCAAAACCTTGTAATTCCGCTTCTTAATCTGATAATTGGATATGGTAATAATGAACCATGCCACTACGATAATCACGAATGTCGCGAACAATCCTATCTTTATCTCTTTTCCCATTATACTGTTTCCTCCAGGAACACCTCGATCGGGCCTTTGGTGCTTCCTTCAATGAACTGCTTCAAATATTTATTCTTACTGTTTTTAATATCTTCGGCTTCCTCCAATGCGACAAGCTTCCCTCTGTACAAAAGACCCAGCCGGTCAGATATCTCCAGAGAGGTCTTGATGCTGTGGCTGACTATTATTGAAGTTATTTTATTCTTTTTGTTCAATTCACGGATCAGACGGATAATGACAGAAGAAGTAATAGGGTCCAATCCGGTTATCGGCTCATCATAAAAGAGCAGGGCAGGGTTCAAAGCGATAGTCCGTGCAAGGGCCACCCTTTTCTGCATTCCACCCGATAATTCAGAAGGATAAAGCTCTTCAATACCCTTCAAGCCAACTTCCATAAGGAGTTTATACACCCGCTCCACTTTCTCTTCATGCGAGATATTTAAATGCTCAGTAAGCAGAAAGGAAACATTTTCAAAGACATTCAAGGAATCAAAAAGAGCGCCGTTCTGAAAGAGCATTCCCATTTCTTTGCGTATTTCTATCCAGGCCTGATCGGATGCATGCGTTATCTCTTCGCCTTGAAAAATGATGCGTCCTCTGTCCGAATTCAACAGCCCGAGCACCAGTTTTAAAAACACCGATTTTCCGGTACCGCTCTGGCCCATTAAAGTGAATATTTCATTTTTCTCGAACGAGAGAGTGATATCGTCTATCACCTTGAACTTCTTAAAAGCCTTGCTAAGGTTCTCTACTCTTAATATTTCCATATTACCATATGATCAGATTCAATACATAATCAGCCGCAAGAATAAGGATCATGGAAATAACTACAGATTCCATCGTAGCCTTTCCAACCCCTTTGGAGCCGCCTTTAACATAAAAACCGCGCCAGCAGCCGATTATCGAGATTATCATCCCGAAAAATATTCCTTTGCCGGCAGAGGCAAAGAAATCCTTTAATTCAATATACTTAAGGGTTTCGGCGATAAATGTCGCCTTGTTCAGATCAAGCAAGGTGGTGCCGACGAAGTATCCGCCAAGAATTCCAACAAAATTAGCCATTACAACAATGCCGAACATTGCAAGAGATGTAGCGATCAATCTGGGTACGGACAGATACTGAACCGGATTGATCCCCATGATGGTTATAGCATCTAGCTGATTTGTGACCTTCATTGTCCCTATCTCTGCAGTGATCGCGGCACCCACACGGCCGGCCATAACCAGGCCCGACAGGATCGGGGCAAGCTCTCTTACAAGTGTGAGTCCCAGAGAACGGGGGCACAAAGGCTCCAGATCGAATTCCTTCAAAGAGAAATACAATTGCACTATGAAGATCATCCCGGTGAAGGCAGATGTGAGCAGGGCTACGGGCAAGGTCTGTATTCCTATTTTCTCCATCTGTTCGACTACTAAATGTCTTCGGAAAGGTTTCTTAAATAACCATTTGAAGGTATCTGCGGTGAATAATGTGATATTCCCTACCTGCTCAAAAAGATTGAAGAATCTTTCGTAAAATAACTTTAGTATCCCCATATATTACCAATTACTTTCTGTTTCTTCGAAAGTGAATCTGGATTTAAAAAAGATGAACGGTACGACGCCGGTTGCTCCATTACGATTCTTGGCAATGGAAACATTTATCCTCGCTTCAGGATTTGAAAGATAATCAGTAGGCGCGGGCTCACCTGGTTTCCCCGCTGTCTGATCCTCCGCGGGATAGAGGAACATAACGACATCCGCATCCTGTTCAAGAGCCCCCGAATCGCTTAGATCGGAAAGTTTTGGAGATTTATCCTTCCTATCATACTGTTCAATACTTCTTGAAAGCTGCGATAGAACAAATAACGAGACCTTCTCCTCTGAGGCGAGCTCCTTAAGGCTTCTTGAAATATCAGTTGTCTCCCTCAATTTAGTGTCTCTTACCGCTGATTTAATGAACTGCAAATAATCAATGAACACAACCTCGACGCCCTTTTCCTTTACATATCTTCTGGTGATATTTTTCATATCATTTATATCCAGTTTGGAATCATCTATAATATTTATACGATCGGCATAATTTCCGATGGTCTCTATCGCATGATTGATAACCTCGCCGACCTGATCACCGTACATATCCTCAAGCGGAGCAAGGTCACCGGACATGGCGGATGTGAATGATACTTCCATCGTCATGGACAGAAATCTCGCGATGATCTGTTCTACCGGCTGCTCTAATGAAAAGAAAAGGATGTTTTTCCCTTCCATCGCCATATTGCGCATAAGATTTAGCGCGAATGAGGTCTTTCCCACTGAAGCACGGGCTCCCAGGATATTGTATGATCCCGGATACAGGCCGCCGCCAACCTTTTTGTCCAATTTTTGAAATCCGGTGTGAACGATATTAGGTTTAAAAGAACCGCTTTCGATCTTTGAAACGATATCATTTTTAAAATCGATCAGTTTATTTTGTAAATTGTACTCCTCTTTCGTAGAAGAGATCGCCTGAGAGATCAAATTAAAATTCCTGAAAAGATGGTCTATAACAGCAGTTAGTTTCTTCTCATGCAATGATTCTTCAATTATTTCTGAACATTCCTGAATAACCCTGCGAAAGAGGAATTTCTCCTTGATGATCTTGGCATATGTGTCCCAGGTACTCCCGAGAAATTGAGATTCCATGAACTCATAGATCTCTTCTTCGTTCAATTTACTCTCGAGGTCATTCTTTTTGAGCTCTTCCAGTACATTGATGGGATTCAGCTGCTTGCCTTCATTATGAAGGTCAATCATGCACTGATAAACGACCTTGTGTTTTTCCAAATAGAAAAAATCCGGGCTGTGAATATGATTGATAATGTCCTTGAAAAGCTCGTTATTGATCAGGATCGAACTGAGAAGCGCCTGCTCGGCCTCTATACTGCTGGGCACTTCTCTTGATAGTTTTACATGACTCTTGATCTCTTTTTTCTTGGCCATGGGCCCGGTTTATTCCTGCTCGGGAGAACCTTCTTCTAATCCTTCAACAGGAGTAGAAGGGGTTTCGGGCTGCTCAACAGCAGCTTCAGGCTCAACCGTTTCTTCGGCCGGGGTTTCCTTCGGTTCGGACTGATCCTCTGGACTTACCGAGATCTTAATGGATACTTCTGTCCCGCCTTTTAATTTAATATTAACGGTATGATCGCCAAGAACCTTGATATGTTCGTCCAGAATGATCTGATCCTTATCCAGAGTAAATCCCTGCTCTATAAGCTTTTCATGGATATCTTTCTCAGAGATCGAGCCGTAAAGCATATCCTCATCATGTGTCTTCTCTACGAAGGATAATGACACCTGAGAAAGTGCGGCGGAAATATTTTCCGCTTCCTGGACCTCTTTTTTTACCTGTTTCTTGTATGCCGCCTTCTCCATATCTAATTTCTTGATATTTCCCTTGGAAAAGGGCAGAACAAAGCCCTTGGGGATCAGGTAATTTCTTGCGTACCCGTCCTTGACATTAATAATATCTCCCCTGTTCCCAAGATTGTCCTGGGCGATAGCAACTATTACTTTCATTTCTTCATTCTCCTCAGATGGGCTGTCGAATCAAATGGCAAAAGGGCCATCTGTCTTGCTCTTTTTATTGCGACGGTAAGTTTTCTCTGATGAAAAGAACACGCGCCGGTGATCCTTCTGGGTAATATTCTTCCCTTTTCGGTAACAAAATTTCTAAGGTTATCAACATCTTTGTAATCTATCTCTTTGACGCCCTTACTGCAAAATACACATCTTTTTCTTTTTTTCAGCATCTTATTTCTCCCTGTTAATCATTGCTCCAGAGGTCACTTGTGTCCTCTTCGCCTTCTTTATTGACAATCTCATTTTCATAATCGTTCGTCGCCGCTGGCTCTGAGTGATTGTCCTCCTCAGTTTTGCCGGCAGGATCCTTGGAATTGCCGGCGGACTCCTGGGAATTGCCGTCTCTTCCTTTGCTGGTAACGAATGTTATCTTTTCCGCTGTAACATCAAGATAATTTATGGTCTTGCCTTCATCTGTAGCCCATTGACGCGAAGTCAATCTGCCTTCGACGAAAAGGTTAGCGCCCTTTTTGATATAATTAGACAGCTGATCCGCTAATTTGTTCCATGCCGTTACCCTGACAAATACCGTATCTTCCTTTTTCACCGTTGTGTCGCCGGTATGTGAATAATAGGTCCTGTTCACCGCAATGGTAAAATTGCACACCCTGTTATTCGTAACCTCTCTCACTTCCGGATCGGCGGTAATATTTCCCCCGAGCATAACCCTGTTAAGATAGAATGCCATGAATGTTTCTCCTATTCCTGTACGACAGGCATATATCTCAATACATCCTCGTCATACTTAAGAGATTCGCCCAATATCTTATTAAAGTCAGCCGGGACTTCATAATTAAAAATAAAGTAGTAGCCCGAACTGTTCTTCTTAATAGCATAAGCAAGGTTTCGCTTGAAGTATTTTGGTTCTTCGTCGATCTTGCCTTTATTCTCTGTTACCAGATTATTTATCCTCTCAATAAATTTCTTGACCTCTTCTTCGGTCAATGTCGGTCTAAGGATGAACATTGTTTCATATTTCCTCAGTTCCATTAAAGCCTCCTAAACATTTGTATCAATTTCTTGACTCGTTTCACTTTTCAATTTTCTATTAAAGATCGTCTGCGCAGTCGGAACCCCTTTAGCCGCAAGGGCATGGACTGCGGAAACGGCCTGCTTCAATCCCTTATCAAAGATATCTTTCTCTTCTTCTGAGAACGGCTCCAAAACATAATCGGCAGGGTCACCGCTTGCTGGTTTTGAGATCCCTATGCGTATTCTCGCAAAATCCGAGCTGCCTAATTCAGAGGAAACGGACAGTATGCCCTTGTGCCCTCCGGCACCGCCGCCGAATTTCACCTTGATCTCGCCGAGAGGGATGTCCATATCATCGTGGCAGACTACTAATTCCGTTAATGGAATGCTCATCCTTTCCACGAGACATTTCACTGCTTTACCACTCAGGTTCATATAGGTCATGGGCTTGAAAAAACCTGAAAGCTTACCGGCGGAGCTGTAAAATTCACCGCGGCAGACCTTCTTTGGTCTCTTTGCTCCGGTCATGGAATCGACCAGCATAAAGCCCGCATTATGGCGGGTTTTGCTGTATTCAGGACCGGGATTTCCCAAACCTATCACTAACACTTATTTTTCCTCTTGCGTTCCTTCGGTTTCTTCCTCGGCTCCTTCCTCAACACCTTCTTCACCTTCCAATTCTTCCTCATCAATGGTCGGCTCAATAAGCTTCGCAGGTGTCGCTATAAGGATCACTGTTTCATCCGGGGATGAAAGCACTTCGAACTTTTCAAGATCGGCGTCAATGTCCCGGACCTTAATATAATCACCCATATCAAGAGCGGTTATATCAACCATGAAATGGTCAATAAGGTCTTTCGGTAAACACTTAACATGCAGGTCTTTTGTCATCTGATCGACAATACCGCCATGCTCAAGGCCGATCGCTTCGCCCGTCAGAACAATAGGTATCTTAACATCGATCTTCTCACCACGCTTAATGGCGAACATGTCGAAGTGAATAATATTGTGCTTGTAGGTATCATATTCGACCTTCTTCAGAATGACTTCCTGCTCCGCTCCTTCAAGGTTCAGATTGATAAGACTGCTCTCCCATTCTATTCTGTTGATGAGATTGGTAAATTCCTGCTTCTCAACAGAAACGGAGATCGCCGATTCCAGATGCCTTCCGTAGATTATTCCGGGGATCATTCCTGCCTTTCTGAGTCTTTTTACCTTTGCGGTTCCCTTGTCTGTCCTTTTTTGTGCTGCTAATTCTTTTATTATCATCATGCACTCCTATACTTTATATCTATACAAAGAGAGAACTCACGGAAGTATTTGTATGTATTCTCAATATTGCTTCACCTATTAGTGATGAAACATTGAATACCTTCAATTTCCGGGAGCTTTTCTTCTGTTCAATTGAATTGGTAATGGCAATTTCAAGTATGCTGCTTGCATCCAATTTCTCAAAGGCGTTCTTGGAGAGTACCCCATGAACTCCTACAACCCTGACCGCCTTGGCGCCAGCTGCCAGCAATGCATCGGATGAGTTGATCACAGTACCGCATGTATCGAGGATATCATCGTATATCACAAGACTTTTGTCTTTGACATCACCTATGACATTCAATACCTCACTATGATTGGGGCTATGCCTTCTTTTATCGATTATTACGATACTCTTTTTCATTCTTTTCGCGATGGCTCGAGTACGCGCCACCCCGCCGGTATCCGGAGATACCATCAGGTCAAAATCTATTTTACTGAGATAATTATCTATAAATACAGGGGCGGCATAAAGATGGTCGACCGGAATATTGAAATAACCCTGTATCTGATCAACATGAAGGTCCATCGTAATAATTCTCTGCGCGCCGGCTGCGGTAAGCAGGTCAGCGACCAATTTAGCGGTAATGGGCACTCTCGGCTGGTCTTTTCTGTCCTGCCTTGCATATCCGTAATAGGGCATCACCGCGGTGATACGGCCTGCGGATGCGCGCTTTAAGGCATCTATGATAATAAGAAGCTCCATCAAATTACTGTTCACATCTGAAGAAGTGGGCTGTACGATGAAACAATCCATTCCCCTGACATTGTCCTTGATCTGGACAAAGGTTTCGCCATCGGAAAAATGACGGATCTCGATCGGAGCAAGTTCTATATCAAGATACGAACAGATATCGCTTGCCAGCGGCTGATTGGCATTTCCGCCAAATACTCTGAGTTCTTTACTATTATACATACTTCTCCAATTCCTTCAACTGCTCTGGGGTATTCACTCCCATAAGCTGCCAATTATCAGGAAACACATGGGCTGCCACCCGTTTTCCTTTACCATTCAATACCGAAACAATATCGGTGAGATAATACTCTTTCTGAGCATTATCATTCCCTATACTTGAAAGGCCATCTTTCAAGTCGGGAACATCAAGCAGATAAACACCTCCGTTAACAAGGCGCACACTGCGAATATTTTCATCGGCGTCGCGTTCCTCAACAATGCGCTCCAAAAGGCCATTGTTCACCAACGCTCTACCATAACCCATCGGGTCATCCAGCCGTAATAAACCTACGGTGAGGTCACTGTTCATGCTCTTGTGGGTCTCACCCAGCTCCTCAAGGCTCTTTTTTTTCAGCAGAGGCGTATCCCCGTTAAGAATGTACACCTCTGAGCTCTCTGTCAGCAGAGGCAGGGCCATCATAACTGCATGCCCGGTACCCAGCTGCTCCTTCTGCTCGGTGAATTCTACATGGGGGAATTCAGACAAAACCTCTTCTTTTACCAACTCACCCTTAAATCCCACAACCACGATGATCCTCTGAAAAAAAGCCTCAACGGAATGCATCAGATGAGAAATAAGTGCGCGGCCGTTAAGCTCCGCCAGTACTTTCGGGGAGTTACCTCCCATCCTTTTGCCGAGTCCTGCGGCCAATATCACTGCTGTCTTCATATCAATATTCTGGCTGGGGTGGAAGGACTCGAACCCTCGAATGGCGGGACCAAAACCCACTGCCTTTCCACTTGGCTACACCCCAGCATTTTAGTTTCTATCAAATTGTTGGCAAGTTCTTTGCCGAACATATCTAAAAATACATCTTTATTCTTGGGGATAAAGAAAATGGTAGACCCACTTCCGCTGAGCCGCGCAAACCAACTGTTTTCTTTGATCAGATCAAATGTCTCACTATACTCAGGGCATAAGCTGAAAAAAGAGTTCTCAAGATCATTGAAACCCACCTCTCCCAATTCAGTAAATGAACAATTATTGCAAATAAACTGTATTTTACTGATTTTTTCATTTCTTGTCAATACTGAAGCGTAATTTTGACGATCGAAATTCTTAAACACTTCTGAGGTCAAAGCGCCCTTTTCCGGGGTAAAGAGAAAGATTTCGTCACCGCAGGGCATATCAAAATACTCGATCTTGTTCTGAATACCTGTTACATTGGCGGCGGACCAGCCGGTGAGAAAGAAGGGAATATCCTTTCCAAGATCATAGGCATATTTGAAAAGCTCCTTGATATCGCCGAACGGATGATAATTCAAATGAAGGTATCGAAGGAATGCGGCCGCGTCGGACGAGCCGCCGCCCAGGCCCCCGCAAACAGGTATGTTCTTTTTTAAAGATATTTTGATGCCGGGTATTTCAGGCATGGATCCGCTGAGGTCTTCCCATATCCTTTCCAGAAGATTCTTGCCTTTCAGATCTTTCGCATACGGGCCGGAGACCTTCAAGTCAAAACCTGATGAGGCTTTCTTGAAAGTAAGTTCATCAGAAAGTTCGATAAGGCAGAAAAGGGACTCTATCGCGTGAAAACCTTGAGAAGCTTTACCCACGGCGAGGTACATATTGACCTTTGCATGGGCCTTCAGGAAATTCATATCTTTTCCCTGAATATCTTTGCGCCTACGCTACTTAATTTCTTCTCCAGATTTTCATAGCCCCTGTCAATATGGTAGATCCGGCGAATAACCGTCTCTCCCTTCGCTGCTAATGCGGCGAGAACAAGGGAGGCTCCGGCTCGAATATCCGATGCCATGATCGGAGCGGCTTGAAGCGTTTTCACGCCGTTGATAATTATACTTTCGCCTTCTTTATGGATGTCGGCGCCCATTCTTTCCAATTCGGGAACCCACATGAAACGATTCTCAAAAATGGTCTCGTGAATATGGGAGGTTCCCTTATTTAAGGTCAGTAATACTCCAAGCAGTGGCTGAAGGTCGGTTGGAAATCCGGGATACGGCAATGTTCTCACATCGATATTCCCTTTCATCTTTCCAGCTTTAAAGGTGTAAATGCCTTCTTCTTCATCCAGATGTACATGATGCCCCATATCCTCAAGTTTCTCCCGAAAGGATGAAATAATATCGGAATGCTGCCATTTTAATTTGATCTCACCGCCGGTGATCAGCGCCGCGGCGCCTAATGTACCGAGCTCGATACGGTCCGGCATAACAGAATATTCAATAGGGCTGAGAGCTTCTACGCCTTCTATCTCGATGTATTCTTCTTTTCTCATGATCTTCGCGCCGGAACGGTTAAGGAACTCAACAAGGTCCCAGATCTCGGGCTCTTTGGCGAAGTTCTTCATCTTCGTAATGCCCTTAGCCAGAACCGCCGCCATAATAAGATTGCATGTGGCGCCTACGGACGGGAAGCTCAAATTTATCTCTGAACCCTTCAGGTGTTTCGCCTTTCCGACGATGTCACCGCCATTTACCTCGATCGAGGCACCTAATTTCTCAAAGCCCTTGAGATGTATGTCAATAGGGCGTACACCCAGGGAACAACCACCGGGAAAAGATACCCGCGTATGTCCCTTGGTAGCCAAAAGCGGCCCCATAACATATATTGAGGCACGCATCGTTTTCACCAATTCATAAGGGGCCTGGTCACTTCTGAGATCAGTAGGATCAATGGTGAGCCGATTATTTTCAAATGTTGTTTCGGCACCCAGAATATTCAGAAGTTTGATCATTGTCCTTATATCAGCGAGTTCGGGAATATTTGTAAGTGTGACTTGTTGCTTGAAGAGAAGGGAAGCGGCGATTATCGGCAAAGCAGCATTCTTTGAGCCGCTGACCGTCAATTGACCGAATAACGGCTGTCCGCCGATGATGCGAAATGAATCCATCAGCCCCTTTTCTCCGCTATCAGGAATCTGGGAACACCGTTTAGATCGTTCGCGAATTCTATTGAGAAATACCTTGAGGCGAATGCCTCGACATCTCTTTTCTGATCATCTCCGATCTCCACGATAAGGACTCCGTTATACTTCAAGAGGCCATTTGCGACAAGGATGATCTTCTTTATGAATTCCAGGCCGTCTGCGCCGGCGGCCAATGCATAATGCGGCTCGTATTGGCTGATTTCGGGCATGAGCTTTTCCACTTGATCATCCGCGATATAGGGAGGATTGGAAACTATTACATCAATATAGCCGTCTATCGTTGTCTTCAATTCTTCATAGTCATCATAAATAGAGCGATTCATGAATTGTATTTTTCCCTTGACGCCGTTCTCTTCCGCATTGTGCTTGGCGACTTCAAGGCTCTTCTCATTATTATCCATTGCGAACACTTCTACAATATTTGAGTTCTTGGCGATAGAGACCGCTATATTGCCGCTGCCGGTGCCGATATCAAGTACCGAGAGCATTCTTTCGAAACGATTATTGATGTGCTCCAAAGCGAGCTCGACCAATGTTTCCGTTTCCGGACGGGGGATCAATACGGATTCATTCACCATGAATTCCAAACCGTTCACCCATTCCCCATGTTCCAGGTAAGAAAGGCAGCCTAGACAAACTCGTCAATGCCCTCTTTGATCATTTTCTTGGCTATCAACCCTGAACCCCGTGACTTTTGTTTTCTTTTCATCCCAAAAGGGAGTAACAGGATTATCAAAAATATCTATCATTCCTTCTCCTGCGAGATACTTAGAGAGTACCATTATTCTTGATTTTGCCTCAGGTGGTGCAGCAGATATGAGTTTTGATGCTTTTAAACCAACTGAGAGACCAGTTTTTAAAAATAGTTTTATTGATGTGCCCGGCTCAATGTTTATTGGCAGATCTGCTTTTGTTAGATCGGGATTAAAAAGACCCTGATTAAAGCCAGAATATTGAACCATCCCATCCTGATGAACTGTCCATAAATCATACTCTACAATTGAAACCGTTGATTTACCTGTGTTAGATAAAATTACTTCCCAAATTGTATTTATTAATCCATTTCCTTTTATCCCAGAATAATCATCTGTGGTTGAACAATAATGGAAGAAATAGTCGGTATCAATGTCGGTTCTTCGAGTCACTTGTGCACTGGAAGCTCCGGTGATAATGAAAGGAACCTTACCGGCTGCAGGTACTTGGTCTGCCAGTGTTACACCGCTTGAGAAACCACCTACAAGCACAACGACATTTTCGTTAGTTATGAGTCTCTCTACTGCAGTGACACCTTCAGTGGGTGATGTCTGGGTATCTCCCTCCACCAGTACCAATGGTAATTTTTTTTGGTATTCATCTACAAATACTCCTCCTTCTGCGTTGATCTCTTCAACAGCAAGGATG
>JAIVYW010000008.1:0-12744 GCA_048635215.1 Candidatus Atribacteria bacterium | reverse complement strand
ATAGGGGCTCATATAATGAGCGAACATGCTTCAGAGATGATCTGGGCGTTTTCCTATTTTATTAAAAACGGTACGAATATTGATGATATTAGAGGAACGGTCTTCCCGCATCCAACATTTTCGGAATCAATCGGAGAAGCTATGTTGGGTTTGGAAGGCCCGATGCTGCATCTATAGATATTGAGAGGAGGTAACTATGAGAAGAGCAATTCTTGTTTTGATGGTTGTGATCGGATTAATTGCGATCAATGGCGCAGAAACGCTGCCTGTGGCGATAACAGAAGATACGGTGGAGAAGGTTGACCCATTTAATATATGGGGCGACGAAGGCGTATTAGAGGCTGTGATAAAGGAAAATATTGATATAGAGGAAAAGACTCTTGAGCAATATTTGAATGTAGAGAAATCATATTTCTATTTTGGACAGCGAGGTATTGAGAAGAAATCAAAGCTGTCATATTGGGAGAAAACATGTGAATGGGCGGATAAAGGCCTAGCAGTATTCCCGGAAAGTGTTGATATGATGTACTATAAAGCTGCAGCATATGGAAGGATCGGAGAGACTAAAGGTGTGTTGAAATCATTGTTTTTAGTAAAGCCGATCAGAGAGTTATGTGAGAAAATATTTGAGATAGATCCCGACCACGCAGGCGCGCATCTTATCATGGGCAAGATGTATAGAAAACTCCCCGGATGGAAAGGCGGTGACATGGATAAATCGCTGGAGCTTCTAAAAAGAGCGGTTGAGCTTGAACCTGATTTCTCTGGACATTATCTTGCATTGGCCATTACCAAGGTAGAGAAGAAAATGTACAAAGAAGCGGCTGCCGATCTGCAGAAGATCATAGATGATGTGGATTTCAGAGATAAAACGCAGATGGGAAGAGACAAAGTATCAGCAGAAGAGGAATTGGAGAAGATCTCGAAACACATACAGTAGAGATGACGAAATAGGAAATAGTCATATATAGTAATCGAAGCGATGTAGGAAAAGATACGATATAAGAAGAAATGAAGTATAAAAAGGACAGCATTTATTCTCTTGTATACGCTTCTGACGCCACTGTTAACATTAGAGGTGATAAGAAATGCGTTATGGGGATATATTTTCCAGAAAATGGGAAAGAGGTTCTTGATATTGTCAAGAAAGCTAATATTCAGAGGAGAAAACTGTTTACCAGGGGACGCGGAACTTCTGTGTCAGGCACAGCGCAGCCCCTGGAAGCGGCTGATTTGATATCATTGGAAAGGATGAAGAAAATACTTGATATTGACATAAAAAGCGGCTTGATCGAAGTAGAGGCCGGTGTGACAGTAGCACAAGTGAATAATGAGATTGAGAAATACGGGTATCAACTTTCCGCTTTCCCTGCATCGTTTCGGTATTCATCGATAGGGGGCAATATAGCTACGAATGCGTCTGGTTTAGAGGCGGTCAGGTACGGCACTGTGGCGAATTCGGTAAAGAGCATTACTGTGGTTACGGGGGAAGGAAAGCTCCTTAAAGCGGGGGCATATTCGATCAGAGACTCCCTTGGTCGCCCGCTAAAAGAGATCTTTATAGGCACATTTGGAAATTTCGGTATTATTACGAGTGCCGTAATGAGTATAGACGCAATTCCTGACGAAATATACATTTCAACACTGAAATATGGAACTTTGTCAGAATTAATGGAGAAATTCGAAGAGATAAGTAAAAAAGGTACTGTATATCAAGTCGAAATAGTAAATGATACGATATCGGAGATAGTATTAGGAAATAAGAATTATTACATAGTAATAAGGGCGAATAAGCACTTTGGAGGAGGCAAGGAGGGGATAGATCTACGGAATTCCCTTTCATCAATACTTTCCTCGATGTACGAAAGTAAGATAAGTGCTGATATATGCGTGGCTAAGAAGCATTTACATGAGATAGACAAATTGTTCCAAGAGCCGCAAGAAGGCATATTTACGGGTTATTACGGGCATCTTGCGGATGGCCTCCTGCATGTGAATGTATGTTTTGCCAGAAAAGACGAGAAAAGGGCATTGAGGTTCATTGAAAGGGTATATAAGACAGTTAGAGCAGTAAATGGCAGTATATCCGGAGAGCATGGCATCGGAAGAGGGAAACTTCACTATTTGAAGAATGCAGATAATGAACAAGCGCGGTATCTAAGCGGATTGAAAAATGTTTTCGATCCAAATAATGTTCTGAATTCGGGATATATACAATGAAATTGATATTAGTGGGAATGATCATTACATCATTATTCTTTGGTAATCATAAATACAGGCAAGAGGAATACGAAGGTGCTAAAAGAAACTTCAAGAAGAGCAAAGCTGCTAAAAGCATATACAATCTGGGAAACACCCATTATCGAATGGGAGAATACGCAGATGCTTTAGAAAGTTGGGATAGAGTTATCGAAGGGGATAATACACCGAAATTGAAATTCAGCAGTTTTTATAATAGTGGGAATGCCTATTTCAAACAAGGAGATCTCAAAAAGGCAGAAGAGAATTATCTCAACGCTTTGAATATTAGGCCATATGATGAAGATGCCCGGCATAATCTCGAATTGACCAGAAAGAAAATGAAGGAAGAGGAGAAGAAGAAAGAGGATAAGAGGGAAGAACAAAGAAGATCCGGTAAAGAAGATAAGCAGAGGCAGGAAGATAGCGAAAGTAATACTGAAAGGCAAGAAAAGAAAGAGCAAAAGACTGGCGATGATCAAAGCGAAGCTCTTAAAGAAGCAGGCGCAAAGAAAAAAGCGGCTGAAAAACTCAGCAGGGTCGAAAAGGAGTACTTAGAAAGATTAGCAAAAGCTGAAAAGCGATATCGCGGTAAATATCTGGATAAGATACCGAAGACTGCTGAAGATGTACAGAAGCAAATGATGAAGCAGATGGATGAGGAAGGTTATTTCCTCGAGACCAGGGATTGGTAGGAGGTTATATGTCTATTGAACAGCGGCTTGAAGACATGGGGTTGAAACTTAATGAGTATAAAGAGCCGATTGGCAAATATTCACCAATGATACATTTGAAGCAGGAGAATTTAATATTTCTTTCAGGGCAGCTGCCGATACTTCCAAATGGTGAGTTAATAATCGGAAAGATCAGTGATCGGTCCAATATTGAGGTTGGGAAAGATGCGGCAAGACATGCGGTGTTAAGCGGGCTGACAGTATTGAAATATCATTTGAACAGCCTGAATTATATCAAAGGCGTAATACAATTGGCGGGATTTGTGAATTCTTCTGATGACTTTTTCCATCATCATCTTGTAATTGACGGCGCCAGTGAGTTGATAGCGGAATTATTTCCCAGAGAACCTTTTCCTTCACGACTGGCGTTAGGTGTCTGCGCTCTCCCTTTAAATGCAATGGTCGAGCTTTCAATGACATTGAGATTGGAGAAGTGATGGAAGACTTTGTTAATCCAGGAGGTCCCGAAGTCACTGATGTCCGCATATATCCCTATGAAATGGATAGGGGCAATCATAAGATAATGGCATATGCAGATGTTGAATTAAGCGGAATGCTCTGGATAAAAGGGATCAGACTAATAAAGACAAAACAGCAAGGATATTTTGTCTCACTTCCCACAAAGCGTGTACGCGGGGAGGTTTTTGAGACCGTGGTCATTGACCATCCGGAGTATCTCAGATATTTGAGAAGAATGATCCGTTTGAAATATCAGGAATATACAGGAGAACGATATGGTACTTAAAGTTTCTATTGCAGGCATTCGGGGTGATGTAAATGTAGGGCTCACACCGGAGGTGATCCTGAATATGTCTCTCGCCTACGGCACATATATGAAGAAGGGCACTATAATTATAGGTTCAGACACAAGACCGTCAAGGGATATGGTGAAGTCGAATGCGATATCAGGGCTCCTTGCGACCGGCTGCCGCGTAATAGATGTTGGAATTGCGCCAACTCCGGTTATTGCATATATGGTAAAACACTTGAATGCCGACGGAGGCATAGTTATTTCCGCGTCGCATAATGATATTCGTTATAATGCTTTGAAGATGTTGAAGCGCGACGGAATATTTCTGGATAATGAAGAAGGCACGCGGATTTACGATATGTATGTTAACAAAAAATTTAATCTCGCGTCATACTCCAATATATCAAGGATCGAAAAAATGAAAGATGCGTCGGAGATCTTCATCGATTCTTTATTTAAATCGGTTAGTGAATATGTTGATCTGGAAAATATCAGGGAGAAGAAATTCAAGGTCGTCATTGATGCCGTGAACGGTGCGGGTAGTGTTACCAATGAGATATTCTTCAGAAAACTTGGAATTAAAGAGGTTACATACTTAAATTCAGATATTGAGAAACCATTTCCAAGAGAGCCAGAGCCGGTGAAGGAAAATCTGAAGAGCGTAGAAGAAGAACTCAAGCAATTGGATTTCGACATTGCCTTCGTGCAGGATCCTGATGCAGACCGGCTGGGATTTTTCACACCCGAAAAAGGGTTTATTTCTGAGGAGCTGACACTTCCCTTGTGTATTCTGGGCGTTAGGGAAAGGATCGAAACTCCCGTTGTAATTAATATAGCCACATCGCTGCTGAATGATCATGTCCTTAATGGCAAGTCGCGCCTTTTCAGAGTTCCAGTCGGGGAGGCAAATGTCTCCATGAAGATGTGGAAAGAGAAATCACTAATCGGAGGCGAGGGTAATGGTGGAGTAATATTCGCACCGTTCCATCTTGGCAGGGATTCATATGTCGGAATGCTGCTGCTTTTACACACCTTGGTTCAAACAGGGAAAAGTATTGATGAACTTGTTTCGGAATTGCCAGTATTTACAATGGTCAAAGAAAAACTGTTGAATGTCGCCATTACCGATGAAACCGTGAAGACCATTAAGGAAATGTTCTTCAGAGGCAAGTACAGATTTGATGATGGGATCTATTACACCGAAACCGATGGAAATGCTCTGTGGTTCCTTCTGCGGGAAGCAAATACTGAACCCATCATAGGGCTTCAGGCGGAGGCCCGGTCTGAGAAATCGGCAAGGGGAGTTATCAAGAAGATAAAAGGGCTCTTTTAGGGCAGTTGTTCTTTTCTTCTCCTTCTATTTGCTGTTTTCTACTCTCTTCTCTCTGCTTCTCCCCCACACTCGAGCACGGCGCAGCCGTGCGCCCAACCGAGAGTTCCGGAAGGAGCAAGTGTTCTAATTCATAGATATGTTAACAATGGAATGTTTAGATTTGAGTCAATTCCAACGGGATTGCGAATCTCTTTCTCCACCTACAAACCTATCACCCTATCATCCTACAACCCGGTTATCTATTTCTCAACCTTGAACTTTTGAACCTTTCAACTTTTGAACAATTCTCTATTCGCTAGAACCGAAGCCGGATCATCGATAGCAATGCCTTGTATATCTCGGTTTTGGATATCTTCGTAAATCCGAATTTCCTATCAACAAAGAGTATCGGGATCTCCGTAATTCTGGCTCCCGCTTGTCTCATTTTGTAAAGCATTTCATATAAGAATGAATACCCTTGAGATCTAATGGCGGAGTAATTGATCTTTTTCAATAATTTGGTCCTGATACATCGGTATCCGGAAGTGGAATCTTTAACTCTGGTCCTTAATACAAGCTGTAAAAGGAGATTGGCTGCTGCGCTTGCCATTTTCCTGTGTATGGGCCAATTCTTGATCCCTCCACCCTTAACATAGCGGGAGCCGACAACGGCATCAGAGCTCTGCAGTGCAAGGATCATATCGGGGATTACCGCCGGGTCATGGGAGAAATCACTGTCCATAGTTATGATAAAATCAAAACCCATGGAAATAGCCTGTTTCATCCCGTGTATATAAGCCGCCCCTAATCCTAGTTTTTTCTCTCTGCTGATCAGTATCAGGTCTTTGAACACCTTTTGCTGTTGCCTGACAACTTCCGCTGTATTATCAGGAGAATTGTCGTCGATAATAATTATCGTAAGTTCTCGAGATACATCGCGTATCTTTTCTATCAATCCGCCGATATTTTCCTTTTCTTGATATGTAGGAATAAGTATGACCCCTCGTTCAGCTTTCATTCTTTCTCCATTCAAAAGATATTGCCGGATATGTTCTTGCGCTGATGGTTAAGAAGTATGTATTTATTCTATTTGAAGTCACACTCATCTTTTTATTGCCACCACGTCCATTAACCCCATTCCTCTAAGGAGGATATTTTCTTTTTTATGAAGTGAAAGAAACGCCTTGAATATCCAGATAATAAAACCGCTGTCTGTCCGAAAGAACGCTTTGATCCTGTTCAGAAAGTATTTCTTTGAAATATATCTTCTGTGCACCCTGATCTTTACTATCTCAAATCCGGCATTTTCAAGGATACGCCTGATCGTAGCTCTTGAAAAATATACCGGATGCATCTGCATCAGGAAGGGATATCTCCCTCGAAGTGTTATAAATGAGAAACTCCCCGCGTCAACGGTGGATATGAAAAGATATCCACCTCTTTTCAATACCTTAAAGATGTGAGAAAGCTCAACCGCGGGGTAATTATAATGCTCCAAAACATCCCAGAGACAAATTGCATCGAAGGCCTCATTCTCTTCCTCGGATATTTTCTCCAAGGGTTCATTGAATATTTTTGCCGCTACTTTTTGTGATGCAATGCCGGAGGCCCATTTAGAAAGCTCCAGGCCTGTAGCAGAATAACCCTCCTTCTCAAGCATTGAGAGAAATATCCCTGTATATGACCCGATCTCAAAGACCTTTGCATTTTTCTCAAGATAATTTTTTAAAAGTTCTAAATATGAATCAAAGGTGAGCCGTCTTTCGTTTTCTTTCTCAAGGTATATCGGGTCTTCAGTCTCCTTATAAAGCTCAATCAGCTTATCCTGCTCTATGATCGGGAATTGATAGATCATACCGCATGAGCGGCACTTGTAGATATCATTATATTCGGCTAATCCTTCGGATGTGCAATTAACTGAGGCAGCATTGAATCCTTTGGCTGCTGTTGCTTTGTATAGAAGCCTTCTTTTTGAAGAATCGCATAAGGGGCAATTTCTGATATCTGTAATCATGATAGAAGATTTTACAATATTTTTTAATGTAGAGCAAGCGGAATGGAGAGCGTGTGGTGTGTGAGGTGTGATGTGTCATGTTGAGAAAAGAAAAAGAAATACATCTATAATTGGTGTAAAGACCCGATGCCAGAACCGGGAGGGCATCTGCCCTCCCGGTATTATGAAATTATCTTATTTGATAAGATAGGTTAAAGCGATCTTATGGGTCATAGTCCTCGCGATATCGATATTTCCCGTACCGCTCATCAACGCACTCATCGGAAGCAGTGTTTTGATGAAGTTGGGATCGTTCTCGTCGAGATATGTTCCAACGGTCAGCTTGTAATTCAATGAAATGCCGTCAGTAATATCATAGAAGAAAGAGAAGATAAATGCATTATTGGAAAGTCCCAAGAGATTTGACATACTTGTTTCACCCTCATAGTTGGTGTAAACAGGGGAAGCAGTCCATGAGTAATTCTCTTGTAGAATGCTGCCTGAAACATTCAATCTCTGATAGCCGATGTTTACCCTTACGGTATCTGAAAGTTTGAAAACACCGCCGGAGCGGAATATCCAGATAAAGCCCTTAAGTGACATATTTCCCGTAATCTCCATGCCGTCGGGAGGCATTGCGGTATAGGTGACCATATCCATGCTGCCGGAAGGAAGCATGATAAGAAGATCAGCTGCCAATTCAAAGAACTTATCCCTGAACCAGAACCCCGGCGCGATATTGATAAGGTTTACCGATCCATTGGTAAACGCAGATGGAGTTCCCATCGTTTGGGTCTCCATTTCCCCTTCCGGAACAAAATGATCGAATACAAAGGCGAGTCCGAGTGTGAGCTTCGGGCTGGAAATGAGTCTTACAATACCGTTGAGCCTGAAGCCGTTGTATGTAATATTGGTATTAGGATACATATCAAGGTCATCGGTCCAGTACTCTTCCAATGCTGAACCGTTCCATTGCTTATCAGAGGTCGTTCTTGCAGTCGCGGAAAGATTGGACATCTGAACTGAAAGTCCGCCGATGAGCTGATTAAGATGGAAGATAAGTCCTGCGCCGAACTGGATCTCGCTGATAGAGATCTCCATTTCATGTTCCCAGTTACCTGTAATTCCGTTCTCATCTTTCGTGATGCTCGATTCAAAACTTGTAAAGGTCTCATTAAAAAGATTGAACATGAGGCCGACGCCCATCATTTCAGAAAATGCGAAGCCGATCTTAAGGCCGAGGTCTATCGGAAATCCATTCTTCAGTGAGAGCTCATCGTCGTCACTCCACCAATCAGTATTCGGTGCGGTCAGATCATAATCACGATACTCGTTATTGGTGGTCTTGACAACTTGAATAGGTGCCGCGAATCTCAAGGAAGCCGCCAATGGGCCGAATCTCATTCTGCCCTTTAGAACAGGCGTGATATTGGATGCTTTGTCCTTGTTTTGACGATCATACTGTGAGGTTGCTCCGGTTGAGTTGTAATAAGTGTAAAACTCAGACATCTTTGTGGTGTTGGTCCCAATATCAAAATCAAGCTTGAATTCACCGCCGCCGGGATAAAAAGCCGCTGCCGCGGGAAGGAATTCCGCGTCATTCCAAGGGTCTCTTACCGCAACTGATGCACCGCCGAGATCGCCGGTGTCCGCAAATGTTCCTGCAACAAAGAAAAGTGCGAGAACCAAAATAAGCAATTTTTTCATAGTGCCTCCATAGCGTTCTAAATAAACAACTGTCTCATTATAATATATATCTGCGGGAAAATCAAATTATTGCCTATCCGCGCAATCGCGCAATCAATTAATTGACTGAAAGAGAACCTTTTGATAAAATAAACAATGGGCAAAAAACTTGCTATCTACCTGGTTGGAATATTATTTTCCCTAATACCTTATGGTGAGAGCACATTCTTCCAAGGTTTTTCCAATTATCTGATACGATCTCAGGAACACCGCCAGTGGAAGTTATCTATAGAAAAAGCCCCTTTTGAAAGAAAAGAGATAAAAAGCGCCAGTCTTCCTCATTTTTCATATGAGGCAAGGATGAAGAAATACAGCGGGGTATTTGATATATCCGATGTCGAGATCGAGTATCTCAATCTTTCCTTTGATGCCGACATCAATCTCTCCAGAAACATCGAGACCTCTTTCACCCTTGTGCAGAATGTTTATTCAGGAGAAAAGATATACGATACGCTCCGTTTGCACGATCTTAAGTTAATTTCATTGAAGATACAAGGGGATGGTGTACAGCTGAATGTATTTTCTGAATATGTGCAGGATCTGCAGAGGGTCAAAAAGGCCTTCCTGCTCTGGAAGATGAAAGAGAACGAGCAGAAGCAGATCGGACAAGAGGCGAAGGCCGCCTCGCTCAGCCATTCATCAAGATCCGCAAAATACAGAATACTTCACCTTCAAGAACGGATCAATAACAAGGAGGGAAAATATTATTTTCTGCAGTATGGCCAATTAGAGAGAGAGTTTCTGAAAAATAGCGGCATTCCGAATTTACCTGATATCCCGGGCGAATTCAACTTTACAGATGTTCCCGATACCCTTTCACCGGCGATCGGCCTATTGGAAAATGAGCTGAACGCTCTGGATATAAAGCAGCGCTTGAACAGTGATGATTTTAAACCCACCATAGACCTGTTCTTTACTTACGGGCTTAATGATAATGACCTTTGGATCTTTGAAGACGGATATGTCGCGGGAATGATATTCAAGTGGAATATCTTCGACGGCTTTCTTCATAAAAGCAGAAATCTGCAATTGGAAAGAGACAAGGAGCTTTTTAGGCAGCGGCTTCTGGAAAAACAGGAGGATGCTCTTATACGCTCTGAGGAGATAAGAGTTCTGCTTATTGATCTTCAGGGCATCATAGATGACACTTCGGAAATAATTGAGATCATGGGCTCGCAATTAGAAGATAAACGGAATGAACTTAAAAATGCTGAGATCTCTATGACGGAGTTCCTTGCCATCGAGCATAGATTGCTTGAGTATGAGCTTCTTCTTGCGGAAAAACAGGAGAATTATCTCCTTTTGGTATGTGAGTATCTGTCCTTAAACGGTTTTAAGGGCAGCTTGGAGAGTTATTTCAATGAGTAAGACTTCAATAATATGGATTACTGCCATATTGGCTATAATTGTTCTGAGTGCCTTATTCTTTCCCCGCGCGAAGATGGAAGTGTATATGCAGCGGATAAGCCGGGGGGATATTGTAAATGAATTGTCTTTCTCCGGAATGATCAAGCCCCTCAGGGAGGAAAACTTCTTTTTCACCTTTGAAGAAGGGATCGTAGTTCACCTTTCACGATTAGGCGATGATGTGACAAAGGACAGTTATCTTTTCAAGATACAAAGCCGCCCTGCGAAAAATAAGCTGGACCTTGCACAGCTGGATATGGAAAGAAGCAGATTCGCCATGAAAACAGCGCTCAGCGAATTTACCAGAAGCAGAGAATTATTTGCTTCAAATTCCATTTCAAAATCCACACTCAACAGCGCGGATAATTTCTATATGCAGGCAAAAGCCGCCTGGAAGAGCTCAGAATTGGTTTACAATGAGTTAAAGAACAGATTGAAAGACCTTTCTCCGAAGGCGCCGTTTTCATGTAAAGTGACCGATGTCAATTTGATAGATGGCCAGAAGATCTATCAGCATCAGAAGATAATGACGATTTCCTCTAAAAACGACTTTTATATAGAGGGATTTCTATCAGAGTACGACAGAGCAAGAGTGAAAGTGGGATTGGAAGTTGAGATTCAGATCCTTTATTCCGATGGCCTTGTACTGGCCGGGGTCGTGGATTCCGTTTCATCTTCTCCGGTGCAGGAAGGCCCGTTTTCAGGGCAATACCGTATCCGAATTCAGCCCAAGGGTGAGTTGAAAGACCCCCTTTTCTATGCAGAGTGCGGAGTTGTCGCAAGGTTACAGAGTTTTAATGATGTTACAATGATCCCGGCCCGTTCGCTTCTTCTAAAGGACGGGAAGAAATATATTTATGGTGTGAAGAAGAACAGGGCATACCTGATCCCCGTGACCCCGGAAGCTGTTGTCCGGGGAATAGCTGTATTGAAGGACCCTTTGGGGTATACGAAAGTAGTTCTTGATCCAGAGAGCTCTTTTGATACCTTCAAAGAGAAGGTCCGTGTAAAAGAAAAGAAGGAAAATGAGATCAAGGGATTATTATGAGATAATAGGGGAAACCCTTAAGCAGAACCCTCTGCGTTCCTTTTTGACGGTTCTCAGCATAATTATCGGTGTATTCAGCATCATCCTCCTGTCTGCGGTCAGCCATGCCGCGAGGGGACAAGTTCTCGCTTCTGTTGAGAAGATCGGTTCAAAGCTGATCTTTGTACTTCCGGGAAAAGCAAATAGCATTACCCAGTTCAGAAGGAGCAGTATTTACCTGAACTCGGAAACGGTGAAAAGATTAGAACGAATACCCGGTATTTCCGGGATGGTACCACAGTCAGCAACATCTGCCACCATTTCTTATAAGGATAAGAACCTCAATACCTATGTATATGGCGTCACTCCGAATTTCCTTTCGGTGAGAGAATATAAGATGCTCAAAGGATACAGTTTTGACCCGGGTAATCCGCATACCACGGAGAATGTGTGCATCTTGGGCAATAATGTGTATAAAGAGTTTTACGATGGGGAAGAACTTGTAGGAAAATCGCTTTATATCGGTCCTCGCGGTTCGCTTTGCCGTATCATAGGGATCTTGGCTGAGAAGGGCCAGAACATGACGGTTGACCAGGATGACCGTATATATGTTCCTCTTTCTTATTTCCAGAAGAAGCTCTTTATTTCGGATGAGATCGGGCTGATATATGTGAAGGTCAAGGAAGAGAAGAATATTAAGCTTATAAAATCGCTTATTAAAACTGAACTGGAAGACCAATACGGCAAGGATAGCGAGAATTTTAATGTTAAAAGCCAGAGCGAACTTCTGGAGTCTCTCGGAGTCATTTCCGACACATTTACCACACTTATACTTATGGTGGCGCTTATATCGCTCATCGTGGGTGGAATAGGCATCATGAACATCATGCTCATTTCCGTGAATGAAAGGACCAAGGAGATCGGGATCAGAAAATCAGTCGGGGCCCAGCGTTCTCATATAGAGTTTCAATTTCTTCTTGAAGCAGTCGTATTGACGGGCCTGGGCGGTATCTTCGGCATTATCCTCGCTTATCTTGCCGGCGGCTTTCTCGCGCTTTTTCTTTCGTGGAAGATGTATTTCCCTCCGGGAATAACAGCTTTAGCATTTATTGTCAGCGTTATAATAGGTTTGGTATTCGGGTATTTCCCCGCCAGAAGGGCTGCGCGTATACCACCGGCTGAAACATTGAGGGAATTATGATATTAAAAATATTTTTGGAAAAAAAGAAGCTGTTTGCGATGTCCGGTGAAAAATTGCAGCGGTATCAATTCAAAAAGATCCGTAAACTACTGAAGCGGGCGAGATCACATTCTCCTTATTATAGTGATCTTCTGAAGGATGTTTCTATTGACGGTATCGATTCCGTTGAGAAACTTCAGGCTATACCTCTTCTGACAAAGGAATTACTGAGGGAAAATATCGATCGGATAAGGATTCCCGGAGATGGTGCGGTCGGTGTTTCAACCTCGGGTTCTTCGGGAGAACCCGTAAGGATATTGAAATCAAAGCGCAGTGTCATAAGAACTCTTATCACA
>JAIVYW010000007.1:0-13615 GCA_048635215.1 Candidatus Atribacteria bacterium | reverse complement strand
ACCGTTTCCCAGAGCTCTTCGTTCTCGCCGAAATGCTTCGCAAGATCCTTCATCGCGGCGGCGCATGCATACATATGCTTTTTCAAATTATTATTCTTGACATGCTTATTCAGCAGATCAATGGATTCTTTAAGATCTTTCATTATTGCCTCGTTTTAGGTGTACTGTCTCGTAAAGCGATATACAAGCAATTAGTGCTCTAAAAAAAGATTTTTCAAAAGTTGAAATGTTCAAAAGTTCATGCATTTTAATGAGTGCATGCTTCGGTCCAAAGGAAAAAGCGAAAGGAAAAGAGAACCCCTTCCGGAACAATAATATATATATATATACTTTCTTTTTGAACATCATGAAATGATGTGAAAAAAGCATATGTTAATAATGAAAAGACGGATCAAAACTCCATTAAATAATCTTTATTCAATTGTCAATTTTACATTGACAATTCAAAGATGATATTCCCTTCTTGTTAACGTATTTAGGAAACAGCACACTTGAGTGTGTTTATCATTTGAAATAATGCAGGATTAGGGTATAATCAAGGAGTTCCTAAGGAGGAAATATGAAAATTAGAATGCTTATCCTGGCCTTTGTCGTTCTGCTTGCCGGATGCGCCAATCATCAACAGAAAACAGATGTGCTTAAGCCAGCGCAAAGCATGCTGTGGTCGATGGAAAAAGACGGAGTGAAGATATTTCTGCTGGGCTCGATCCATGCGGCGAATGAGGATATGTACCCACTTCCCACAGCCCTGTATACCGCATATGACGAATCCGATACGATAGGCGTGGAGATCGATATATTGAACATTGATCAAGCAGCGCTGCAGAAACTTGTCATGGACAAGGGAATATATAAGGACGGAAGCACTATTGACACTCATATCTCTCCGGAGACATTGGTCAAAACAAAAGCGGTATTATTGGAGCTTGGCCTGCCCTTTGGTGCTTTGAATACTTATAAACCGTGGATGATCGGGATAGCTATCTCTCAGGTTAAGATTTCAAAGTCAGGAATGGACCCTTCGCTGGGAATAGACCTGCATTTTCTGCAGAAAGCCGTGAATGATAAGAAGAAGATCGTCGAGCTTGAGGGCTCCGAATTTCAGCTCAGCCTCTTTTCGGAGCTTTCAGAGAAAGAGCAGGAGGATTTTCTGCTGAGCACTTTGATGAGCGACGATACCACGGAAGATGTTCTGAAGAGATTAAGGCATGCTTGGAAAACAGGCGACCTGGAGCTGCTTGAGAATATAGTCAAAGAAAGCATAAAGGACTCGCCCGAGCTTAAAAATTTCTACGATAAACTGATCGGGAAGAGAAATGTCAATATGAAGAATACAATGATCGAATATGCCTCTGAAGGAGGGCAATTCTTTTTCATAATCGGTGCCGCCCACCTTATCGGTGAAGACGGAATTATCGCATTGATGGAGAAAGAGGGTTTTACCTCAAAGAGGCAGTAAATGAAAAAGGCGATAATTATTCTTCTTTTTTCCTGCATGGTGCTAATAAGTTCCCAGGGCTCCAATCACGGCACCGGCCTTTTTGGAGCTGGAAAGGACCTTCATTTAAAGGGTAGAACAACATTAACGGATGCGGAAGGCGGCAAGACCGTAATAGAATTTGAACTCTGGACCGCAAAGGACAAGAAAAAGACCAATACCAAAATAATTGAAGGCGATATGCTGAAAACGGCTTCTCCTGTGAGCGATCTCATGACCGATGTTACAACGATAGAGGATGAATTAACACATGAGACTTGGGTCCTGTACAATAAGAAAAAGGCCTGCATGGATATTTCAGAACCCGATACAGATAAACCTGCTGGCTCGATCCCGCCCGATTATCAGAACACAAAGAAGGAAAAGCTGGGCAAAGAGAAGGTCGGAAAATGGAATTGCTATAAATACAAGATAACAGACGAGCAGGAAGGCATCACATATGTCTGGGAGAATATAGCGGACGGCATTCCCGTTAAACTTCATCACACAGGCTCAGATACAGAGGTTTTATTTGAAGTTATCGAGTATGATACAAAGACAGTATCCGCAAAGGAATTCGAGATCCCCAAGGACTATAAAAAGGTTGAGAATATGATGGAATTGATCATGGACGGTCAAAGCAGCATGCCGGATCTGAAGCAGTTCCAGAAATAACAAAAGTGAAGCGGTGCTTCGTGGTGCACCAGTGGACCCAGCGTCCCAGGGACAAGTGGAAATGAACAATGAACAATTGAGAAGAGGAATTATTAAATGGTTAACAAAATAAAAAGCAAAGCTCCGATATTATTAACCATATTCCTTCGTACGACTCTCATGTTTTTCATTATTATACTTTTAGGCTGCAGTAAAACTACTATTGATAAGAAAGTAAATCGAATACTAGATGAAGAAATAATTTTTCTCGGCGTTAAAGAAAAAACGGAAGATCTCTCAAAGATGAATATCTATTTATTTGATACTAGTAAAAAAACAAGTAGACTACTAATTAAAAATTTATGTAGGAGTAAAATGCTCATTCCTCGAGTTTATTTGTCTGATAGAAGGGATAAAATCATCTTTGGATTAGCACAACACTCTGAATATGTTGGATATTTGGGACCTGAAACTAAATATCTATCCAAAATAGTTATCTATGATATGGAGTCAAAAGAAAAGTTTTCATTGAGTAAGAAGTTTTTTCTTAAGAATGGGATCGGAAGAATCTGTGGAATGTATTTTTCTAAGGAGGAAAGCGAGATATATTTAATATCTTCGGGCGAAGATGTATGTAAGTATACAATTGACTTCAAAGAAAAAGAAGTCGTAGGGAAAGAAATAATTATTGAACGCCAGAAAGACGATCTTATTGGATTATTCAATACATATTCTTTCATTGACGGAAATTCCCTTTATCTTTGGCACGCCTTTACTGGGGAGATGTTTGTTTTTGATAATGAGAACAACGAAATAATTGATAGATACAAAGTCCCAGCATTTACAATAGCTTTCTCCTCAAGCATGATAATTAGAGATAATCTGCATTTCATTATTAACCCTTATTCCCAATATAAAGGGATACTGGTTACAGAAAGAGAGAAGAAGATATATAGTAAAGAGGTTGAGCTTAAGAAGTATAATTTTCTGTCCCCTACTACCTTGGGAGGATTTAGTGAAAGTTCTTCGGAAATTGTTTTTAATGATAATGAAAATATTTATATGCTCAACCTGGAAACAAAAGAAGTAAAAAAATATTATCATTATAGGGATGAGTATTCCTTCCTACAAGTGCTAAAATGGCAGTAATTCCTTCCGAGAAGGCACCTGATCTTTATTTCGTGTTACATTTGTTGATTCTCATTCCGGTTATGGTATAATTTCACAAGTGAGGATATTTAATTATGCAAAGATATCAACTAAAATCTTTTTCTAGAATATGGATTTACACAAGTTCTATTTTCATGTTTATAGGGCTTATCATGTGTACGGTAAGACTTGCATTTGTTATGATCGTTATGGTTGACAAGGCCAATGTTCTATATGTGGTAACCTTGGGGATTATTGTAGTGGCTCTCTTTGTAGTATGGTATCTATTTCTTATAATATTGAAAAGGATATATTGGGGATTTGAAATTCACCCGGATTGTTTTTACCTTTTAGGATTGACAAAGAAACGAAGGATAGAATATTCAGATATAACCTTATTATCTAAATCAAATTCCATATTTAATAGGATCATGGGATTGACACAACCTCATGTAAAATTGTCAAACGGTGAAAAAATATTACTTTTCATCGATTACCCCGGAATGAAAGAATTAATTCAAAGTATTTACGATAATATTTCAGAGGAAAAATGCAAACTGACCCCAGAAGAATTGAAAGGAATCTAATTTGGAGATTTCGGGGACAATAGTTGCGGAAGTTGCATAGCGAAGACGAAATTCGATATAATAAATCATGCGGAGGATAAACAATGAACAAAATTGTAAACAAAGTTGTTTATGTAGTATTAGCGATAATAATCATTATGTTTTTCAATCAGATTATTTCTTCTCGTGAAAGTCTTGAAAATTGTCAAGAAAAAAACATTGAGTTAACAAAAAAGGTATTACATTCTAAGCAATATCTAAAACGAATAAAGGTACTAATGGATAGGCTTGAAATGTATGAAAAAGACAGAACTTACATAGAGAAAGCAATTATTGCTGCTACCGAAGAGATGCGGGAAAAAGGATTTGATCCAGAAAAATACAATGTCATTGCGGTAAAAACCCAAACAGCGGCTAAAGTTAAGTTCACACGAACCGATCTTAAAGGGGAAACCAAAACTATTGAGATTCTTTATCCATAAGCGTCCATTTCTCAATTGTTTACTTTCCTTTGAAGGTACCTGGTCTTTATTTTTTAGTTTTTAACGATTAGCGTCCATTTCTCCTTTCCCTCTATTCATTTGCGAAGCATAATTATTGCCCTTCAACTTTTTAAGGATAGTCTCTAATAAGGTCATTTGGGTAAATCATTTTACAAAAAGACGGTCATTTAGGTAAATCGCTTGACAAAATGACCACATAAAACTATAATATATTGAGGGAAAGTATATGGATGAATTGATAAGACTTAGCCGACTTGCAGGGGAAAAAGTGAAAAATTATCCCAAAAAGCGATTTATCTGGGATGATATAATCAAGTTCCGTAATTCTGAAAGAGTTCTGGGAATAAGCGGCTCTCGCGGTGTAGGAAAAACGGTTATTCTCAGACAGCTTCTACTCGAATCCTATGATGACAGCATTTACATTTCTCTTGATACATACGAAGGTGGTGATTTATTTGGCGTTCTGCAGAAGCTAAACAAACGATACGGGATACAGAACTTTCTTTTGGATGAAATTCATTATTACCGGGGATTTTCTTCTGTCTTGAAGCGGATATATGATTTCACAGATCTGAAAATAGTCTTCACTTCTTCAATGGCATTGATATTTCCAGAAATCCAAGCCGATCTTTCTAGGAGAATATCGCTCAAGAAGATCCCGGCCTTTTCATTCAGGGAATATCTTTTCTTCCATGATAACATAGATTTGCCTCGGTTGTCTTTTCAGGATTTTCTGGGAAAACCCTCCATAAGCAAAGCGTATATGGGGTATGAGGATGAATTTGTAGATTATCTGAAAGGTGGAGTTTTTCCATTTTCATTGGAATCCGGCGATGTACTTGAAAAACTTGAGAATGTAAGAGAGGTTATTTTAAGACGGGACATTCCTTCAACGAATAATATTACTATTCAAGAGATCCAGATAATGGAAGATCTCTTGACCTTCATAGGCCGTTCAGCAATTGATGGTGTAAATTACTCATCGTTATCTGATAATCTGAAGATAACAAAATACAAAGCACGGCAGTATGTGGAAATACTGCAAAGGGCATTCCTTCTGGGGGTAGTTTCCCCAGGAGGTACAAATGTCCGGAAAGAACCGAAAATAATGCTTGCCCTTCCCTTCAGGCTTCTATATGCAGGATATGAAAATAGTATCGGACAATTGAGAGAAGAATTTGCAGTAGAAACACTAAATATGCTGGGAATTAAGTTTCAATATTTGAAGAGCAATAAGGGAAGAAAACGGCCAGATTACCTTTTAAGGAATCCTTCGGGAAATATTTTAGTGGAGATCGGCGGGAGCGGAAAGGGGTTTTCACAGTTCAAGGGAATGGATTGCACAAAATATGAAAAGATCATTTTCAGCCAAAACGCCGTCGATTTGCAGGTATTCAAATTCCCTCTGTATCTAATGGGATTTTTACCGGAGAAAAAATAAAGAATAAATAAAGGTACCTGGTCTTTATTTTTTAGTTTTTAACTCGGATTTCGGGGACGATAGTCCAGCACCTTAGTAAAAGTGCGGGATAAATTGCGAAAGTTGCAGAATACGCTAAGCAAAACATCAAAATATATTACAAATAAAGATGTGAGAAGAATAACTGGAATTAAAGACACCATGAAAGTATCGCGATTGCTCAGAAAGTGGTATGAACAAGGTTTGTTGAAAAAAATTGATACTGGTTCAAAGAAAACAGTTAAATACAAATTATCGTCTAGTGAAATGACAGATATTTTATTTGCAGAGGGCAAATGATAATAAAACCGCTCAGTCCAACATACGAGGAATTATGAATGTTTTATTTGCAAAAACGTTGAATTTCCTTTGAGAAAGAAAAGAAGAAAAGGTACCTGGTGTTTATTTCCCAATAAAGTAAATTCACGCTTCTTTTATCTACTGATTTCTTAGTAAAAGTTAGCGCGGTAAATTATACTATAAAGGTACCTGGTCTTTATTTTTTAGTTTTTGACGGTTGGCGGCCTTTTCTCCTGTTCCTCTATTCATTTGCGAAGCATAATTATTGCCCTTCAACTTTTTAAGAATAGTCTCAAATAAGGTCATTTGGGTAAATCATTTTACAAAAAGATGGTCATTTAGGTAAATCGCTTGACAAAATGACCGCAAATTACTCATTTAGGGATATTTCAGCAATTGGTGCCAGAAGTGTGTAGTAAATGACCCAGTGGCCCGGAGTCCCGATGCTGTTGAGTAAACTCCGCTTTTCCCGCCGTCAGATCACATTTGCCTTCATATAGATGTTGTGTTATAATAAATCAGATAGCATGTCCCGCATATCTCTAAGGTGCGGGAAGAAGGAAGGCTCTTGAAAGTTGAAAATGCAACAGCCCGACAATATTCACCATTCAATTATCATTGAATTTCGAAAGCTACAGAGTGGCGGAAACACTGAAGAAAGAAAGAGAAATTGACAAGAAAAATAATTGTCGTTGATCAAAATTGAAAATGATTATCAAATGTGATATAATTCTGCGGATTAAAGGGCATAAAACCAGATGACAAAAAAGAAACACGAAAATTTTAAGAAACCTCCAATTACAGAAGCAGTATTTGATATCCGAGTTGAACTTCCCAAAAAGACCACGCTGGAGAAGTTGAAAAAGATGGAGAAGTCAATTGATTTTGAAATTTCTGAGAAGAAAAACACGCTGGAAATGGAAAGCGTATTTAAAATTTCCCAAGAGGCCATAGAATCGGAAAAGCACTCAAGCCAAATTAACGGCTGTGTTTTTAAAAATAATCCAGACAACAAGATCGTTCAATGCCGGTTAAATGGCTTCACCTTCAACAAACTTAAGCCTTATAGTGACTGGAATCAGTTCTATTCCGAAGCGCAGAAATACTGGAATATTTATTACAAAATAGCCAAGCCGGTAAAAATACTTCGTATTGCTTTAAGGTATATAAACGAAATCATGATACCTCTGCCATTTGATGATTTCAAGGATTATTTAAAAACCATTCATGAAATAGCGGCACCCCTTCCCCAGGATATATCACAATTGTTTATGAGAATAGCCCTACCAAAACCAGATTCTTCGGTGAATGCAATAATCACAGAAACTTTTAAAAAACCCACCAAGGATTATTTGCCCTTCATTTTTGATATAGATGTTTTTAATAATACTCCTCTTGATCCAAGTAAGTGGGACATCAAGAGGCATTTTGAAGAACTGAGAGAATATAAGAACATGATATTCTGCGAAAGTATTACCAGAAAGACAAAGGAGTTGTTCAGATGAGTTCAATAGCGTTAAAGATTGATCAAATGCTCTCAAGGGAGGGCGTTGACCTTATTAGAAGTGGCTTTAGCAATAGTTCTACCACTGTCGCTAAAATGATGGAAACATCCTTTCAACATTTCATTGAACCCATGATCAGAGAATCGGAAATTCCGGAAGTTAAATTCATGAAATTGATGAGGGAATGGAAAGAAGATACTATATTTTGTTCATCGATAACTCAAATGTCGATGCATCCCTCATATCAGATGATTATCGGAATGGGACATCCTGTGGTTGAGTTGATTCTCAATGAAATGAAGAAGGAGCCAGATCACTGGTTCTGGGCATTGAAAGCCATTACAAGCAAAGATCCTGTACCTCACGACCACCGTGGCAATATAGAAGTAATGACTGAAGACTGGTTGGATTGGGGTAGGAGAAATGGATACATCGAGTAAAAAGATATTTCAGACCCTGAAAAATATTTTCAAGAAATTATCAAAAAAGAATTTTGCTATAACAAGCCCCAGAACAAACAAATATAATTGCATTGCGTGGGCAGCGGGAGATTCTTCACTATGGTGGGAACCAGATTCGTTCAATATTAACTATTGGCCTCCAGATATCACAAGGACAATGACCCTAAAATCGTACATAAAAGCCTATGAGAAACTTGGATATGTAAAATGCAAAAACGGAAATTTTCAAAACCAATATGAAAAGATAGCCATATATGTAGATAAGAAAAATGTACCTACACATGCTACCAGACAACTGGTAAGTGGTTGTTGGACCAGCAAACTAGGTGGTGAATGGGATATTCAGCATAATTCAGAGCTTGACCTTATCGGTAAAGAATACGGCAAAATAGCGGTTTATCTTAGAAGAAAAATAAAGTAATTATCTGGAAACGCCTGGATTCTCAATCAGGTCGGGAATGACAATATGGGGTCAGTCAATTTATCAGGGTTCCAGTGCCTACTTGGCACTTCACACCTCAGACTTCACACTGAAAATTACTTGATTTTCTTCAGGACTTCCGGGTCTGCTATGACTATCAGCGAGTCCCCCTCTTCGATTTGCAAGTCCTCGGAAAAGTGGTATAGGTAATCTCCGCTGGCCCTTTTCAGGGCGACCGTGGTGGCGTACGCCTTATGGTTTTTACTGAAATCACTTACCGTAACGCCGTTGAAGGAGGAATCCTTCTCTACGAGTACCTCATTTACACGGACATTGCTCCTGCCACGGAGCATGATATCCAGAAAGTCTGTCACATTCGGCCTTAACATCTCAGAAGCCATCCTCATGCCCCCAATTACATTTGTCGATATGACATTGTCAGCGCCTGCTTTGTGGAACTTTCCGATGGAGCTATCCTCCACGCATTCGGTAACGATCCTGATCTTTTTGTTGAGATTGCGCGCCGCCAGCACGATGAAAAGATTATCCTTGTCGTTCGACAGAGCGCAGAAGATACCGCTGGCGTTCTCTATGCCGGCTTTCTCCAGGGTTATATCTTCGGCCGGATCCCCTAGTAGGAAGAACTCCACCTTATCATCGATCCGGGCAAGATATGCCTCATCTGTATCAATGGCAACAAAGGACTTTTTCGTTTTAATGAGTTCATCTATGATGTTGCGCCCTATATCTCTGCAGCCGCATACTATATAATGTTCTTTGAGTGATCGTATCTTTTTCTCCATCTTTCTTCTCCTAAAATTCTTGACGATCTCACCTTCGGCGACGATAGCGCCAATGGTGGCGATACTGTATGAAAAAAGGCCGATGCCGCCTATTATAAGAAATATTGTGAATATCCTTCCCGCTTCGGTAAGAGGCTTGACCTCGCCATAACCTACCGTGGCAAGCGTTATTACGGTCATGAAAAAAGCGTCAAGATAATCCCATTTTTCTATGATCCGGTAACCCGCCACGCCAAGCGCGAAAAGGCCGAAAAGAATTAGCAGGATGAATATTATACGCTTTTTGATTTCCATATCACTTTTGCGCTGCATTGGAGAGAATATCATGAGCCCTCCTGTTAATATTCCTATCGGGATATTATATCCTTTTCCCGGCAGAAAAGAAAGCATAAAGTGAAGCGAGCTTCACAGGCCACGGACGAGCAAGGGACGGAATATAGCGAAGAATGAATAATGAATAGTGAAGAAATAAAGATGGGAATGAGAGTAATGGACAAGAGAACAAGATATAGTGAATAGTGATGCTTCGCACTAGGCCCTTGCAACCGTCCGCAGATGCGCTATTTTATTTATAATGAAAAACTGATATAATAATCTGAATCGCGAGGTTATAATGAAAAATAAAGAAACGATCGTAAGATCCCCCTCCTTCGGACTCATGCATTTTTCCGGGGTTCTTGCCGAACTCATAGAGACCCCAGAGCTTCAGAGATTGTCGACCATAAGGCAATTGGGGCCATTGTATATTATATATCCCGGGGCACAGCATATGCGGCTTCTGCACGCGATGGAGGTGGCGTATACCGCCATGTTCATTTCCAGAAAATTAGCCCTTCCGGAAGACGAGATCGAATGTCTGGGCGTTGCCGGCCTTCTTCATGACCTCGGGCATGGGCCGTACTCTCATTCCACGGAGATCCTTTTCAATGAGATCTTCAAAGAGGATCATATGGATTTTACATGTCAATTGATCACGGGAGAAAGAGATCTGCCGATACCCGAAAAAGAAAAAAAGCATATCAAGCTCGGACGGATAAGCGAGATACTGCAAAGGAACGGCCATGACCCCAATGTCGTTGCGGCATTGATCCGAAGGAAGTTCACGAAAAAGCCCTATATGCAACAGCTAATATTCGGCGCGGTGGATGCCGACCAATTGGCTTTCCTGATAACGGATTCCAAATTTTCCGGCGTGAACTACGGCGACATCTCGCTTGATACAATAAGCGAATTCTTTACCATAGAAAAGATAAAGGGCGGCAAGCATTCGCTGTACGCTTCGGAAAAGGCCATACCCGCATTAAAGGATATGCTGATGGCCCGGATATCCATGTATAATTTTTATCTGACCGACACGGGGCTGGTGATCGGGAATATGATACAATCTGCGATCAAAAAAGCCTATGAAATGGGGGAATTGCAGAATTTTTACACATACACCGATGATGAATTGCGGACAAATCTTATCAATTCAAAGGACCCGTTCGTTTCCGAGATGGGGGTCAGGATAAAATACAGAGAACTTCTGAAGATAGCCTATAAGGTGAAGCCGGTATATTCAAAAACACAGATGGATTTTCTCTCGGTATTGTCCGACCATCCCATAGCAAAAGGACTTGCTCCTGATATAATGAAAGAGCAGAAGGACCTTCTGACAAAATTGAATGACTTAGGCGAGGAGTACATACATCAAAGGGTCTATGATCAATTAAAAGACGGCAAAATTACCAAAGACCATATCATGCTGAATATGAAGTCCATAAGCAATATCGAGCTTACGGAGCCGCGCCTGAAGGAAGCCCGGGAGATCGGCATCATTAAAAACGGAAGGAAAACGACCTTCGGCGAGGTCGAGCCCTTCTTCACGCTCTATTTGGAGAATGCAATGACCGTTCCCGCGGTGCTGTATATCGCCGTTCCCGAAGAGTACAGGGCAAAAACGAAGAAAATAATGCAAGAAATAGCAGGAGAACTTTAATATGCAGGATGAGCTGAAAAAACTGGAAGCGGATGTAGCGGCGCTGCAGCCCGCGATAAATGAATTATCCGAAATATTTCACAATGCAGTCATAGGGCAGCAAGCTGTCTTTCGATCAATACTTATATGTATGATGAATGAGGGGCATATGCTGCTGGAGGGTGTCCCGGGTATCGCGAAGACATTGATGGCAAGCACCTTTGCCCAGATGCTGACATTGGATTTTAAAAGGGTGCAATTCACCCCGGACCTGATCCCCGGAGACATCACGGGAACACAGATATTTAACAGTCAGAAGGATGAGTTCATTCACCGCCACGGACCGGTTTTTACGAACATCCTTCTTGCCGATGAGATAAACAGGGCTCCAGCAAAGGTTCAGTCCGCTCTTTTAGAGGCAATGCAGGAGCGGCAGGTTACAATAGGTGACGCCACATATCCCATCGCCCGCCCGTTTCTGGTGATCGCGACGCAGAATCCAATCGAACAAGAGGGTACTTACAATCTTCCGGAAGCACAATTGGATAGATTCATGTTCAAGACGCTAGTTGGTTATCCAAGCCGAGCCGAGGAAGAACAGATAATAGAAAAATATGAAAAAACAGATGAGATCAAGATAAGAAAAATAAAAAAGACCGGCTTCTTGAAAAAATTATCCAGCTTATCCAAGGAGATCTTTGTTGACTCCAAGTTAAAGGATTACATATTGGATATCGTTTTAGCCACCCGTCGGCAGAATGATGCGGGCACTGGCATTTCTTCCTATCTGCGCCTCGGCGCGTCTCCAAGGGCATCTTTGTATCTTCTAAGGGCTTCCAAGAGCCTCGCGCTTCTTTCGGGCCGCGGGTTTATAATACCGGAAGATATACAGACGGCCGCCTTTGAGATCCTTCGTCACCGCCTGATCCTGAGCTTTGACGCCCTTGCCGACGGTATGACCCCCGATGACATCGTATCCCTGCTGCTGGAAAAAACGGTTGTGCCTTGATCAGTGATATTCGTCAGAAGATAAGAAAGAACTCGGCTCGTCTGGAATTGCTTTCAAAAAAGCAGTCCGGCGCGGAATTGTCAGGAGATTATAGAACTCTTTTTGCGGGGCAGGGTTTTGATTTTAAGGAATTAAGGGAGTACGTACCCGGTGATCCGGTGAAATATATTGATTGGAATAAATACTCTTCTTCCGGCCAGGTCTATTTGAAGACCTTTGAAGACGAGAGGAAACGCCAGGTATATTGTTTCGTGGATGTGGGCGCTCCGATGAAATACGGGTTCACCTGGAGCAAGCTGGAAAGCGCTGCTGAGTATTGCGCCTATATATCGTCATCGGCGCAGCTTAACGGCGATCATTGCGGTCTCATCTTATTTGATTCTTCCATGAAAAAATATATTAAAGCCGCTCCCGATCCGAAAAATCCGCGGCTTTTTGTTGATAATATCCTGAATTGCACCAATTCGGCGGAGACTCCCGATTGGGAAGGCATTTTCCGCCGCTTCAATTCTCTTGTTCCGTCCGGAAATCCCATAGTATTTATTATTTCAGATTTTAGAGGATTCCCGCAAGGGCTCCGGCCATTGAAGCTCCTTCAGAAACGCGGAGATGTGATGGCGGTGAAGCTGTCGTATCTGAGGGATATACCGGCTGAGATCAACAAAAAGATAGATCTCTTTACTACCGGTGCGGGTTACCTTGATCTCGGAAGCGCGATATTGGAGGACAAACGGCAATCCGCAGTTCTTGAGAGGGAATTTTCTATAAAAAGGCCGTCTCTTTTATGTTCGGACACATCTCTTGAGCCCATGGATGAGCTGCGGCGTTTCTTTTTAAAAAGGAGAAATTTTTTTGGTCGATGAATTGAGGGATATCGCTCCCATAGAACACTCATACTTCATAATTTCGCTACTATTGCTCATTGTAGTTATCGTTGTTATATTGGGATATTTCTTCTGGAAAATGAAGAAAAACAGACCAATTCCGCCGATCGACCCGTTTCTTGTCTGGAGAAGATTGAAGGAGAAGTTCGTCAAAAGAACTTCCGGCGCCGAGCCAAAGAAATATTATTATTTTCTGAATATGCTCTTTCGGGAATTTTTGCAGAAGGTATCCGGGAAGAATTATTCAACCCTGCCGCTTTCTCGGGCCTTGACCGAATATACCGTTGACACTGATCTTCAGAAGGAAATAGAAACGGCACTCGGCAGAATATACAGGGGAGATTATTTTTATACCAAGGAAGAGGAAGTGAAGTTAATGTCCTCGGATCTTGAGACAATTGAACGGGTGGTTCTGTCTATTGCCGGATCAATTGATAAGAATGTTCAAAAGGATCCCGGCAAACAGC
>JAIVYW010000006.1:0-14023 GCA_048635215.1 Candidatus Atribacteria bacterium | reverse complement strand
GCCTTTGAGCAGGGCCGCTTCAGGGTGAAAGGGGATATCGTGGACATCTTTCCGATGTATGAAGAAAAAGCGGTGCGGGTAGAATTTTTTGGCGACGAGATAGAGAAGATCAGTTATTTTGATCCCCTGAGGATGGAGATATTTGCATCGGTTGATGAATTGGTAATATTTCCCGCCAGGCATTATCTCATTGAAGACGGCTCGCTTGAACCGATACTTGCTGAAATAAAGGCGGAAATGGAAACACGGGAAGCCATTTTTCTGTCTCAAGGGAAATTACTGGAAGCGGAAAGGATACGGCAAAGGGTCATGTATGACCTTGAGATGCTTCAGGTGATGCATTATACAAAGGGAGTGGAGAATTATTCCCGATACTTCGACGGGAGGTCCGTGGGCGAACCGCCGATGACGCTTCTGGATTATCTTCCTGAAGATGTCCTGTATATCATTGATGAATCCCATGTTACAGTGTCCCAGGTGAAAGGAATGTATAATGGTGATCGCGCAAGAAAAGAAAATCTTGTGGAATTTGGATTTCGCCTGCCGTCCGCATTCGACAATCGCCCGCTGAAGTACGATGAATTCTGGGAAAAGGTGAGTCAGGCGGTATTCATTTCCGCGACTCCCGCCAATTTTGAGATAGAGAAAGCTGGAGGAGAGGTAGTAGAACAGGTGATTCGGCCAACAGGCCTGGTAGATCCCGAGATCAAGGTATTTCCCACGATCAATCAAGTGGACAGATTGCTGGAATTGATACAGCCCGTATTGAATAGGAATGAAAAGGTGCTCGTCACAACGATCACGAAGAAGATGTCAGAAGAGCTTGCATATCACCTGATGTCTCTTAATTACCGCGTGAAGTATCTGCATTCAGGCATTGACACGATCGAACGCTACAATATCCTGAAGATGCTGCGGACAGATGTGATCGATATCATTGTTGGCGTCAATCTTCTGAGAGAAGGCCTTGATCTTCCGGAAGTAAGTCTCGTAGTGATCTTTGATGCCGACAAGCCGGGATTTCTGAGAAGTCACCGCTCTCTTATTCAGACCATTGGAAGGACTGCAAGGAATGTGAACGGCTGTGTTGTCCTATTTGGTGATATGATAACACCTGCCATGAAAAGCGCTATGGATGAGACCGCCAGACGGCGCGAACAGCAGATCGAAAATAATAAAGCCAATAATATTATTCCCAAGACCATTATTAGTAAGATCAAGAAAGGCCTTGAGCTGGAAAACGGCAAGAAGTTCGAAAGTGATGAGGATCTTGACCGCTATCTGAAGAAATTGAAAAAGAAGATGGATGAGCTCTCAAAGGAGCTGAAGTTTGAAGAAGCCGCAAAGATCCGGGATGAGGTACTCGAACTTAGAAAAAACTTCTTGACATTTGAGATATAAAATAGTACGGTATTTTTTGATACCAATGGAGGTTCAGAAATGAACTACAGTGTTGAAAAACCACATGAGTGTCTTCATCCATATGACGTGGAATACATTAGCAATCCAAACCAGGACAAGATAAGAAAACTGGCATTGGAACATTCCCCCAATGTAATTGTTTCAAAGTACGATAATCTGAATAAGATTACCAGAAATAAAGCAAGAAAAGCGAATTGGACCTATATCATAGACGAGGTGGAAAATAAGGATAAATACTCATCCAAATTGATCGACTCGATCAAGGCCGCCGAGCTATATGAGATCCAGAAGAGTTATATCGAAGGCAAGGGTACTTTGGTTGAGATACAGGGTTATATCGGACTTGGAAAAAAGGCCGTGGCAATTCAATTCCTCTTTACCCTTGATGCCGCGAATCTCGCAGGCATGCAGCAGGTACTCCTTTTTCCGAGGGAAGATGTGGAGGATGAAAAGCAGCTTTCTGAACCTTTTAAGCCGTCATTGAGACTTGTTTTTACGGCAGAATGTCCCGCTCCAGGAATGGATGGTGAACAGGCAATGATGGTCGATCTTGAAAATTATACCACATATGTAATAGGAGCTGACTATTTTGGAGAAAGTAAAAAGGGTGCTCTGAGAATGCTCAATGATATTCTTTACAGCAGCGGAGGGTTGGTACTTCATGCGGGTGCAAAATTGGTAAAGGTAGGTGGAGAACTGTTTTCAATGACCATCATGGGACTTTCGGGAACCGGGAAAACCACTACAACATTTTCAAAACAGGGAGAGCTGACACAGCCTATACAGGATGATATGGTAACCCTATGGCCCGGGGGCGAGATCTCCATCACAGAGAACGGCTGCTTTGCGAAGACCTTCGGCCTGAGTTTGGAAAATGAGCCCGTTATATATAAAGGTACCGTGAATTCTGATGCCTGGGTCGAGAATGTTTACCAGGATACATCACGGGAATTTGATTTTTTCAAGGAAGTTCTTTCTCCTCAAGAGGTTGACGATTATAAAGATGTCCTGCTTTTTACTTTCGGAAATGAAGATAATATCAACAGCTATATAAACGGAGATGTAAAAGCGGAGGATGTCATTGACAGAGATGGTGTTCCCAAGGATGGCTGGGATTTTCTCGTATGGACACAGAACGGTCGCTCAATCATTCCGATGCATGCGGTAGAAGACGCCGCTGACCTTCATAAAATACCCACCGTTAAGTATATGGGAATTCTGAATAGAGACGAGGGACGGGATGCTGCGGTTCCCGGCATAGTCAAATTTGTTTCTCCTGAACAGGCCGCCGGTTACTTCATGTTGGGAGAGACCTCCAAAACATCCGCCGCAGGCAAGGAGAGGGGAAAAACGCGTTCCCCGTTCACTCAGCCCTTCTTTCCCAGAAGAATGGAATTACAGGCGGATAGATTCAAGGAGCTTGTTGCTACGATGCCAGAAGTCAGCACATGGCTGATGAATACCGGCTTTATCGGCGGAGACGCGAAGGATGTCTCGGAAGGTAATGCGTTAAAGGTGAAGATCAGGCATTCTTCCGCCATGCTGGAAGCCCTGATAGGTGATAAGATAAAGTGGAAGCTGGATCCGGATTTTGGATATTATATAGTTGATGTGGATGCCCCGGAAAACTCTGAACTGGTGCGATTGGTCCCAAGAGAGATATTGAATCCCATTTGTTATTATGAGAAAAGCAAGAGAATGGGAGAATACAGGCAATGGGTAATTGATCTTAATCATGCCAGACGGGAATTTCTTGAGTCCTACCAAATATCCAAGAACATAATAGATTCAGTAGTAAAAGGATAAAGATCGAATTCCCATCCCGTTCGGTGGGAAAATATTTTCAAAGCCCCGCAGGCCGGGGGTTCGAGCGATAGTAAGGAGTATTTCCTATGGATATGAAAAGGATTTTCGTTGAAGAATCGATATCGTTGGGCGAGAATATTACAAACAGTAAAGATATATTAAAGGCGATCGCCGCTTTGGCAAGCAAAAACAAGGATCTTGAAAATGTTAATGAGAAAGATATCTTCACGGCGCTCAAGGAAAGAGAGGCCTTAAGCTCCACCGGCCTGACAAAGGGAATAGCCATACCTCATTGTTCGCTTGAAGATACTCAGGGTTTTGCTCTTGGCATTTTAACGCTGTCCGAAGCGATCGATTTTAATTCCATTGATGGAGAGAAAAGCGATATCTTCATATTCCTGATCGGCGATATGAAAAAGAGAAATACACATATAAAACTCCTTTCACAGGTCGCCTCAATGCTGAAACAGGAGGATAAAAGATCAATTCTCCGTAGTAATGACAAATCAGCAGTAGTATCTATGGTCAATGAGATGCTTCAAAGCTTTGATAAAAGCAATGAGGCAAATGGCGGAGAGCGTGCGATCCTTCATATTTTTATTCAGGACGAGGCGGCATTCTCAAGGATCATGGAGATCTTTTCGGGTTCAGAATGCTGCTATATCAATGTTCTTGAGACAAATCCGGCAAGTTCATATTTCCAGGAGCTTCCACTTTTCGCCAGTTTCTGGAACCCTCCTGACGCTACTTTCAACCGTATCATTTTTGCGGTTATCCCCAGGGCATTGTCCAATAAGATGCTTGGACAACTTGACAAGGTCATTTCCGGACTGGAAGATAGGAATGGTGTTCTCGTGGTAATGAACGAGGTGAGTTATTTCAATGGTTCGATAGGATTCTGATAAATGAGCCTATTTCACATGATCAATGATTTCTTCGGCGGACTTTTATTATCGCCTTTGCTGTACGCCGGTATCATTATTCTAGCAAGTTTTTATTTCGGCAAGGTCATGAACCTTATCCGGCTTCCCGTCATTATCGGGTATATGCTCATGGGAGTGTTTCTCGGCCCGTCATTTATGAATTTCGTTAACCCGCAGGTTCAGGGGAATATGTCCTTTATCACTGATATGGCCCTTGGCTTTGTCGCCCTTTCCATCGGCTTGGAATTGAGTTTTCGTTCTTTGAAAAAATTGGGAAAGGGTATCATCGGGATTATTTTTGCGGAATCCTTCGGTGCATTTATCCTGGTATTTACCGCGCTCTTGATCACAACCAGGAACCTGCCTTTGAGCCTGATCTTTGCTTCCGTGGCGCCTGCAAGCGCTCCCGCCGGGACAGTCGCAGTAATAAGGGAGTATAAAGCGAAGGGTAAATTGACAAGCGCTCTTTATGCTGTGGTGGGATTTGATGACGGCCTTGCAATAATAATATTCGGCTTTTCCGCAGCTATCGCGCGGTCGATACTGCTCCACCATACGGGCGCGGCTGATTCAGGATTGTTCACCATGGTGTTATTACCCTTGAAAGAAGTATTTCTGAGTATTTTTACGGGTGCTCTTCTTTCTCTGATCTTTAGCTATCTTTGTAGAAAATTGAAAAATCCCGGCGATTTTCTGATACTTACCGTGGCTTTCGTTTTTGTGACGACCGGACTTTCCCGGCTTCTTCATCTTTCCGTGATCTTGACAAATATGATCGTCGGGATAACCATAATCAACACTCAGAAAACTACGATAGTTTCAAAAATATCTCAGCAGTTGATCGTTCTAATGCCCATACTATTTATACTCTTTTTCTCATTGGCGGGCTCAAACCTTCATATCTCTTCTTTACCGAAGCTGGGAGTGATCGGCCTTGCCTATATTATTGCCCGCAGTATCGGTAAGATCGCAGGTGCCGGATTAGGCAGTATGATCGGCAAGGTGGATCCTGTTATAAAAAAGAATATAGGATTGGGAATTCTCTCACAGGCAGGTGTCGCCATAGGTCTGTCACTAATAATCAAGAGTGAATTTGCCGGTCTTGGCTCGCTCAAAAATATAGCCGGTAAAATGGTCTTTGAAGGTGACATAATAGGGAGCGTGATATTGACAACGGTTACTGCTACCTGTATAGTTTTCGAGATCATCGGGCCGATCTTGACCAAGGTTGCTCTGCAGAGAGCGGGTGAGATAAATTGACTTGCGAATTTGAAATAAAATGCTATACTTTCAGTATATTTTTATAAGATAGCAAAGGAGTTCGATATGAACGATTTTATACATAGGCTTGAATCTCTGATGAAAGAGTATTCGCAGTACAAATTTCAATTTCATTTCCGAATATGGAGAACTGAATTTCTCAGATTTTTCCGCTCGATGACTAATTACAATATCTCAAAAGAGATAACTTCGGCAGCATGTACTATGTACAAAGGGAAAAAATCCTATTCATTTTCTGTGGATGATCCAACCTTTGATAAGCTCCATAAAGGCATAGAAGACGCCATCGGCATCATCGATAGTTTACCTGAAGACCCCGATTATGTTGACATGGATGATGATACCAGTATTGCTCCTGAGACCAAGGTTGTCAACAATATTGAAAGCCTGCCTCTTGAAAAAAAGATAAAGATTCTCTCCTCTATCAGCGAGGAAGCGGCTAAAAGGGAATTCAAGATATTCGGCACATTCATAACCAATTTTGTCAAAGGTTTTGTGCTTAACTCAAACGGAGTCAGGAAAGAATTTGTTACCTCTCCGATCATGCTCGATGTGAAGGCGGTTTCGGACAATAATATGGTAACTGTACTTGAATCCTTCGGCGGTCCGGACCCTGATAAATTCAATCAAAAGGAGTTCACTAACTCTCTAATGAAGAAAGTGGACATGGCATGCCTGCCGGTGGTGGATGCCCCTGCGGGAAAATATGAAGTAATACTAAGTCCCGCCGCTATCGGGGAATTTGTCGGTTATCTGATGCACGGCGCGCATGCTGCTACGCTGGATCAGGGGAGTTCCTTTTTTCAGGATCAGCTTGATAAGAAGGTCTTTCCCGAAACCATAAATATTACGGACGAGCCCCATAATGAAAACCTTATTCCATCATCTTACAGCGGGTCAGGCCGAACTCTTCACGACCTGCCGATCGTGACCAATGGAGTATTCAAGAATTTCATGGTGGATAATTATTACGGCAATAAATTGAAGATGGACAAGAATGGAAATGAGGCGGATAATCTTGTTATGGGAAAGGGTGACAAGACAGTTGACGAAATGATCTCTACCGTGAAGGATGGATTGTATATTTCCAAACTCCACTATATGAATTTCATCAATCCCAAGGATATGACAGTGACCGGACTTACAAGGGACGGTACATTCCGGATAAAGGACGGCAAGATCGTCAATGTGATAAATAATTTGAGATACACTGAAAGCATTGGACGCATCATTGGAGCGATCTCTGAAATAGAGCGCAAAAGGCATGCGCTCCCGTCATCGGAGAATTATGGCACATTCGGCATCTCGACATCTCTGATGCCTCATGTAAAGGTGAAGGATTTCAATATTACCTCCTCCACCGAGACCATATAGGAGCTGAAGATGAAAGAATTAGTAAAGAAAACCCTGAATATGCTGAATGCCCCCGATGTCCAATTCGGAGATGTGAGAGTAACTGTTACCGACAATGAGAATATTTTCTTTGAGAGAGGCTTTCTCAAAGGCGCCGCCAGCGAGATCGCCGCCACTTCCATAGGAGTGAGAGTGCTTATAGGCGGTACATGGGGATTCGCTTCTACATCCGACATGTCATCGACTTCGATCGAGAAAATCGTAAAAGAAGCCGTCCAAAATGCCCGTCTTGGCGCGCGTTTTAAAAATAGTCCAATTGAGTACAAGCCCGTTGATGGAATTGTGGCAAGTTATCATTTCGACCCGATAAAGGATCCCTTCAAGATACCATTGAAAGAAAAGGTTTCCTATCTGGGTGAGATCGCTTCCAAAATGGGTAAGTTGGACGGGATAGTACACTCGATCGTCCACACGCATTTTTACAAACAGTACAAGGTTTACGGAAACACTGAAGGCACACTCGTCGATACGACCGTTTATGATGCCAGGCCGTCTATGATGGTCTCTGCCGCAGATCAAAACGGTTTTCAGACCAGAACCTTTCCCGGGCATATGCCTGCACAGCGCGGCGGTTTCGAAGTGCTTGAAAAATTAGATTTTATTAATAATATCGATAAGATCGCTGAAGAGGCGAAAGAACTTCTCACAGCTCCGAGGGTAACAGAAGATCAGGCGGATATCATCATCAATAACGGCCACCTTGCCCTTCAATTACATGAATCTGTCGGTCATGCTACGGAAGCGGACAGAATGTTCGGCATGGAGATCTCCTATGCGGGTAAGACTTTTGTAAAGGAGAATATGCTGGGGAATTTCAAATACGGCTCTGATATTGTCAATATATACACGGATGCCTCAGACAAGAGAGGTATCGGCTACCATCCCGTTGATGATGACGGCATTCCTTCAAAGAGAGTGGATATCATTAAGAATGGTGTGCTCGTTGATCTCCAGACATCGCGTTATACCGCGGCCGAATTAGGCCTCGAGCCAAGCTCCAATATGATGGCGACGCATGCGTCGGAATTCCCTCTTATCAGAATGTCCAATATCTGCATCGCACCGGGGAAGGGATCCTTGGCGGATCTGATCAAGGACACGGAAAACGGATATCTTCTCGACTATACTAAAACATGGTCCATCGATGACAATAGGAATAATTTCCAATTCACTACCGAGATCGGTTGGAAGATCGAGAACGGGGAGATCAAACATATCGTAAAAGAACCCACATATTTCGGTATCACAAAGGATTTCTGGAATTCATGTGACAGGATATGCGGTCCTGAAGAGTGGGGATTTTACGGAACATTCTATTGCGGCAAGGGTGAGCCCGGACAGGTGATGCATCTGTCACACGGCGTAGCTCCAATGCGATTCAAGAATGTCAAGATGCTGCCCGGCAATTAATAGAGACCTGCCGCAGGGAGATGCGGTGTACAATTTGCTGGATATCTGAATACGCTTTCTATAAGATGTAAAGCCCCGGTACCCTTTCCCATTATTAGCATTACCAAGCAAATATTTGTTAACTTTGTGAACCACCGTATATGTTATCTTGAATTATATGGAGCCAATTATCAGGGAATTTCTCATTGTCAAGGAACGCGCCGAAGTTACGAAGGCGCGTTCCTTGAATATGTTTCCCTTTAAAAGTATAATGAATTGGGATAGGAGTGACTCAAACCACCGTGCCACGAGCTTGGGACGCTTGTTCCTCCTATCCCGCTCTACATGCCGCTGTGGCTCTAAAATCATCAGTACCGTTAACTTTATATACGGTTGTTCCGGCGGTATACCATCTAAAAAGGAGGTTCTTATGATTACATGTGGTATTGACCCCTCAAGGGGCAATCTTGCGGTTTCTTTTGTAAAAGACAGGGATGAAATCGATTATTTTGAGGTTGAGAATGATGGGCAAGGGCACCTTAAAATCCTTAAGAAATTAAAAGGTTATTTGCCCTTACCCGGAGTGTGCATCGAAGGGCATGGCGATTTTGCAAAGCGCTTCGCCCTCTTCTGCAACTCAAACAACATTGAATTATACGAAATTAACCCATTAAAAGCAAAGAAATTGAAGGAAAGTATCACTTGGGACAAATCAGATCACATTGATGCTTTTATCTCTGCATTAATGCCTTTCAACAATAAACATCTTTCGGAGATGCGTGTTTCATTGAAGGGTGAAGGGTTAAATAAACTCAGCCGTGGATATGAGACGATCAGCAAGGATGCAGCTGCTTATCAGAACATATTTCATGCGTATTTAAATCAGAATTATGGTCCTGTATACAAAAAGTTCTTCAAAAGGGCAAGTATGGCTTGCCTGAATTTTTTCATTGAGTATTCTACGCCGCAAAAGTTGGCAAAGGCCTCAGTTTCCGAGATCCATGAGACTCTGAAACTTTCCGGGTCTAAATTCTATTGCGGCAAAAACGGATTGAAGAAATCACAAGATATCAAAAGGATCATTGAAAAGGAATGCCCTATGGAACATGAGTACTTTACAGCTGCGACTGGCAGTATGATTTGCGCGACAGCCAATATCATTACGCAGCTCTTAGTCCAGAAGAAAGCAATGAGGGAAGAGATCGGCAGATACATAGCGAAACACTACCCCGGCTATCTTGAGGCATTCAAAGAGAAATTCAGTTCTTTCGGCATTATCCACTTATCTCAAATACTTGGTGAAACCGGCAGTATATTAAAGTTCGAGACACATGGGAATCTGGCTTCCTATGGGGGGCAGGCCTCACGGAACATGCAGTCGGCAAAACAGAGCAAGAAAGTGCGGAGACAAGGATATAACAGGCATCTTGCGAAAGCCATACACAATGTGGCTCTGAATAACTGCAAGAAAGGTTGTTGTTTTTATGACTACTACGAAGACAGAAAAAAGCGTTTTGCAAGGAAACTCAGGGCATTGAAATCAGTTAAAAGGGTCGTCTGCAAAATTATATTTGAGACAATGCAGCAACTCGAAGCAAAGGAGAAGATCAATATAAATGCAGCTTGATTTTCAAAAAACCTTATTCAAGTTGACAAAATCATTCGTCCCCATATCTGGATGCCAGGCAATATGGGAGAGGGAAAGAGAAATGAGAAAAAGAGAAGACAAGGGAAGGAAGGAAGGAAGGAAGAGACAGGAGAGGTAGGAGACAGGAGAAGGAGAAAGGGAAAGAGATTTGAGTAAAGAGAATACCTTGTCTTGAAAATACTCAAATTTGTTGAATATAATTCGTCCAAATTCTCAATCATTTGGACTCAGGTATCGGTTATGGTATAATCTATCGAGGGAGGGTTGTTTGAAAATGGTGAAAAAAGTAGTTGCGTATTTGGTTAAATACCGAAGTGAAATAATATGAAAGAAGAATCGCATTCAGCCGAGTTGCTGAATACAGGGAGGGGATATGCTTAGCGATCAGGAAAAAAGAGTCACACAACTTTTCAAGATGATGGGAAATGCTACAAGATATAAAATTATCAGTAATTTATTACATGGTGAGGTAAATGTAACCTCTCTTGCTGAAATGTATAGAAAGAGATTCGTTAGATTAGTTGTTCCGTATTTAACCAAATACGCAAATGCAATAAGATATAGATTTATTCTGCTGATTCTGCTTATGATGTTTCCCGTGGTTTCAAATGCGTCGTTTCATTTCAAGAACCTCGGGGTTTCAGTCTTCCCCGCATTCTCGACCGACGGAATGCAGCGATGGTTCAATACGAAGTTTGAAGCGGACTGGGAGATAAGCGATTTGATGGAGTTGGAGACAAGTGCAGTATTTTTAAGGGTCAATACTCGTTCCGAACTGGATATCTTCTTCAAGGAACTTGGACTATGGGGAATATTGACAAATGTAAAATTCAAACTGCCTTGGAATTTTTATGCCGGCGCAGGGTTGGGGATGTACTACACAAATTTTTGTCACTATGATCTTGATGAAACTTATATGAAATGGAAACTGTGCTATAATGTATCACTTGAATGGTTTCCTCCTGATAATACTAAATGGGGTTTTCTGGCAACTAAATTTGAACTTATGTATTTCTTTGTACCTTTGAATTTAACAAACACTTCATTTGACGACTATTATTATTCACATATCCTCGCATTATCTGCACACTTCAATATCTTTAGGGGGAAAAAATGAAGAAATATTTAAATTGTGTTTTGTTGGTATTTTATTTATTATTAGTCCTATCATGCGGTCCAAAAGAGCTTTCTATCAGATACAGCAATACCTGTTTTAATGAGGATAATGAGATAGTCTATATTAAATCTCAAGCTTATAAGTACTTCAGCATATCTTTGCCGGACTCGATGGAATCATGGGAGTCTTATCGCTACCTTTGCAAAACGGATTTATGTGGGAACGAGAAGGTCTTGGAAATTATTCCACCAGAGATTTCCTATTCGCATCTATCAGAAGGAAACGGAAAATTCTGTATTCAGACTCATTACTACGAAGTATATACCTATGTTTCAGGTGAATTTCGTAAAGTGTTTGAGAATGGACATGAGACAAAGATATCTTTTAACGGCGAAAAGATAGCATATACAAAAAAAGAAAATGATACATTCACTCTTTGTATTTCAAATGTTGATGGAACAGATGTAAATAAATTTGGAGAATGTTATATGAGACACTGGCACCCCAGTAATAATCAAATTATCTATACGAAAAACTATGAATGGGTTTTATTAGATATTACAACTTCCAACACTCAAACACTTCCCTATGGTTACAGGTGGTCACATGACTTACAGAGAATTGCATACTATGACGAGGACAATCATTTGGTTCTGATGAATGAAGACGAAACTGGAAAGGTTGTTACGGATTGGGTGGATAGAGATCGTAGAATAGAGTGGTCTTATGACGGTGAATATTTGTTGTCAGACTTTCATCTGTTAGACAAGAATGGAAATCTAATAAGAACTTTAAGAGAGAGGGATTAATTGTGAAAAAAGTAAAATTGAATTTACTTGTGCTGGCTTTGTTAATTTTCTGCACAAATCTTGGTGGTGAAACATTGAATATCGTTTCCAAAGCACCTCAAGGAGTGAATAATACGGCAATTCTATTAATCCACGGCTGGCCCGGCAATGGGGATGATAAAGAAAGAGGCCTTGATGAAACTGATAGCCCTTGGGGAGATTTACCTGATATTATTGAAGAATATTTAGAGTGACCCTTTTGGACTGGAGATAACAAGGGTGATGCAAAAAGATTATTTGTCTATGTAAACGGATTTGATGATAAACATGACCCCTTTGTGGCGGGCGGTCCTGCGATCGGTAATGATCCAAATAAATGGATACATAGGGCGTGCGGAATAAAGAATTCCGCAGGTACGGGGTGCGAAGTACGATGTACGAGGTGGGTCCCGTTAAAATATGGAATTCTAAGGGGTTGAGAAAATGAAAAATACGAAACTCGTAATTATCTTGCTCATTGTTTATGTAATGCTACCTGTGCGATCTGTCGAGGCCTTTCATTTCAAGAACATCGGGGTTTCCTATTTTCCCGCATTCTCGACCGACGGGATGCAACGATGGTTCAATACCAAGTTCGAGGCGGACTGGCACATCAATGATCTCATGGAGCTTGAGACGAGTGCGATCTTTTTGAGGATAAATAATTCACACACTGACGAAAATTTCTTTAAAGAGATCGGTTTATGGGCAGTGCTGGCTAACCTGAAATTCATCCTGCCTGCACACTTCTTTGCAGGCGTAGGTCTGGGGATCAATTCTACGAACTTCTGTCATTATGATCTAGATGAGAGATATATGAAGTTTAAACCAAGCATTCTTATATCCTTGGAGTATAAAATCCCTTGGGATCCGAAAATACTGGCTATTGACAAAATCGGTCTGATGTATTTTTATACACCGCTTAATTTGAAAGATACTTCATATAATGGATACTATCATTCTCACATATTGATGATCTCAATTTCATTTGAGATTTTGAGGGGGCAGAAATGAAAAGGTGTAGGAATCTAATATTGATCTTCATTATTATGCTCACTATGTTCTCATGCGGACCTAAGAAGCTTAGTGTGAGTTATAGCAATACATGTTTTAATGCAGATAATGAGATAGTGTATCTGAAAACACACTCATATGAGTATTTCAATTTGGGTATGATGGATGATGGGGTATCTTTTGACACACACAAGTATATATGTAAGATGAACTTAAACGGAAATGAAGAGGTGGTTGATGAGGTTTCAATTTCCGGTGTCAGAATGTCCGAAGGAAATGGCAAGATTTGTATTCAAACTGGGGGCTACGACGTATATACCTATATTGACGGAGAATTGAAAGAGACTCTAAATGATGTGCGAGTGGAAGATGCAGTAATTTCATATGATGGGACAAAAATCGCTTATGAAAAGGAATTGACTGGATCAGATCGGATCTGTGTTTCCGACATTAATGGAAGCAATGAAATTGAATTTTATTACGGTTACGACTGTTATTGGCATCCTGATAATAACCAATTAGTATATCTAATTGGAGGAGAGTATTATCTTCTGGATACCACTACTTCAAATACTCAAACTATTCCATACGCATACAAATGGTCACATGATGAACAAAGGATTGCTTATTATGACGAGGCTGACCATCTTGTTTTGATGAATTGGGATGAATCCGGAAAGGTCGTTACAGACTGGGTGGATAAAGATCGTAGAATTGAATGGTCATACGACGGCGAATACCTGTTGTCTGATTTTCATCTACTTGATAAGAATGGAAATTTAATAAGAACTCTTAGAGAGGATGATTAAAAAAACAGAATAGGGACTGAGGTAAATTTTGGTGCATTTTGAGTATATTTAGTATATAGAGCAGATGGATTAACGCTCCCTGATCAGATCGAGGACAAGCTTAGCGAGAATGATGGAATATAGTGAATCGAGAAAAAACAATATACGAAAGATAAACTGGATGACACGATCGTTCGCGTGGCGAACGAGGTGACAAGTAGAAGGTGATAGGGTGATAGGTTTGTAGGTAGAGAAGGATGGATTATCGGGTCCCCGATGTAATCAGCGATTTTCCAGGGATAATAAATTAGACAATTTCAATAATAAAAGGGGGATGTATAGCGGAAAATTGATAGAAGTGTACGGATTAATATGGCGGAGCAAATTCAAACTAT
>JAIVYW010000005.1:0-14385 GCA_048635215.1 Candidatus Atribacteria bacterium | reverse complement strand
TCGGCTGGTCAATTCTTCGAGCGAAAATGACTCTTTCATGTGGCCCAAAGTGATGTGTCCAATGTAAGGTATCTTTGTAAATCGGATCCACTCGTCTTTGATGTCACTCACGTTGTCAAAGTCAATAACAAGCTTGAACTCCGCCCAATCATATATGGTTCCAAGGGTAGATATGCTCAATTGGCGCAACCCTGCATTGGGACCATCAAGATTCGGGAAGGCTCCCTGCAACTCATCATCCGCCTCAATATAGCCAGCATCAACTACAAAGAATCTCCTTCACGACATACTGGACAGCGCGGGGAAAAAGGTACACTCGACCTTTTCAAATGAAAATAATATGATCGGTGTCCCGAAAACCATTCTCGCGATGCCGGAAGATACTCAATATCTGATCCTGGAAATGGGGACAAATCAATTCGGAGAGATAGAGTGTGAGACAATGGCGTCCAGCCCGGATGTTGGTATGATCGTCAATATCGGCCCGTCGCATCTTGAATTCTTCGGCGACCTTCAGGGAATATACAGGGAAAAGACCACTTTATTGAGAGAAGTGCTCAAGAAAGAGGGAAAGGTATTTGTTCCGAACGATCCGATGTTCGAGGAATTTTTCGGACTTGACAATGTATTTACTGTTGACGGTGAGATCCGCGGCGGAAAACTTTTTATGGAGCTCCCATTTGAGTTCTCCATGTCCTTGAGTTCCGTGACCGCTTTTTACCATCATAATATTCTCTTCGCCGCTGCCGCTGCCATAGGTTTCGGCATTGACGGCAAGGATGTGGAAGACGCCATATTATCACATCGCTTCATAAGGATGAGCGAGTTCGAGTGGAACGGGAAGACGGTAATAGATGATTCGTACAATGCCAATCCCGTATCATATGAAAAAGCGCTGAGATACCTCTTCTCACTAAAGGGAAGAAAAGCCCTTGTGATCGGGAGAATGCTGGAGATGGGCGATAGTGAAAAGATATATGAGCAAGAGATATTTTCATTCATAGAGTCCAATACCCCCTCACTTGTAATAGCAAAGGGCAGCTTCGCGACCGATATACCGAATGACTGGATACGGGCGAAAAAGCAGGCAAAGATACTTGATATTCTCAAGAAGAGATCAGATGAGTATGACATAGTATTTCTCAAGGGTTCACACGGAACTGAGGTTTACAAGGTGGCAAAGCTTATGGAAAAGGAGAGCTAAATGTTCTATTTTCTTTTTGAACTTCTTTATAACGAGGAAAGCGCCTTCCGCTTTTTGCGTATCTTCAAATATATTACCATAAGAACCGGCGGTGCATTTGTTACAGCTCTTCTGATCTTCCTGATATTCGGCAACGGCATGCTCAAATTTCTAAGAAAGAGAAAATTCGGCGATAAGGTCAAGGATTATTTTGAAGGCAAGCGGGATTCAAAGGAAGGTACTCCTACGATGGGCGGGATATTCATTTATTTCGTGACCATGGTAACGATACTTCTTTGGGGGAATCTTTCCAACCCGTATATTCTCGTGTTCATTCTCGGGACCACGCTGTCTTTTGCTGTCGGCTTTCTGGATGATCTGGTCAAGTTGAAGAACGGCAACGGCATCTCCGCCAGAGTAAAATTTCTGCTGCTCACGGTCTCCGCCGTCATAGTCGCCTTCTGCTTGAATATGATACCTTCATTTGAGACCACGGTCCTTATTCCCATATTCAAAGATGTCCGCATTCAATTAGGGATATATTATTATCTATTTATGGTGATAGTTCTCCTGGCGACCTCAAACGCGGTGAACCTTTCCGACGGTATGGACGGCCTTGCCGCCTCATTATCAATGATATCGTTTTTTACATTGGCGCTGATCGCCTATTTCACCGGCAATGCGATATACTCGGGTTATTTGAACATCCCATTCATCGCAGATATCGGTGAGCTCACCGTTTTTGCCGGCGTTATTGTCGGAGTATGTCTGGGTTTCCTCTGGTATAATTTTTACCCCGCCCAGGTTTTCATGGGGGATTCAGGTTCGCTCCAATTGGGCTTCTCCATGGGCCTGATGAGCGTAATGATCAAACAGGAGCTTCTCCTGCTGATCTTCGGCGGCATTTTCCTTATGGAGACATTATCGGTAATTATTCAGGTGTCGGGCTTTAAGCTATTTGGCAAAAGAGCGTTCAAGATGGCGCCCCTGCATCATCATTATGAAAAACGAAATATCCCGGAATCCAAAGTAGTCATAAGATTCGTGATCATTTCAATAGTGCTTTCCATAATCGCTCTGGCTACTATAAAGGTAAGGTAATGGAAAAACTGGGCGTATTGGGAATGGGTATCAGCGGTTATGAGGCCGCCGTTCTCGGCGTGAAGCTGGGCTGCGGCGTATTTCTCTCGGACAATCGAGAGGAAGATGAGCTCAGCAGAGAAAGGATACTCAAATTGAGATCATTGGGTGTGAACACGGAATTCGGTAAGAATACCGCGCAATTCTTTGCCGGCTGTTCCCGTATCGTTCTTTCTCCCGGTATCTCTCCCGAGACACCCATAATAGGTGAATTGACGAAGGATGGACATGAATTCATCTCTAATCTTGACCTGGCGTATGAGAACCTTAAGGCGGAGGGCTGGATCGGTGTCACGGGCACCAATGGCAAGACCACAACAACAGATCTACTCGGAAAGCTGCTCTCAAGAAAATACAAGACATTTACAGGCGGCAATATAGGGACCTCACCCTGCTCCGTATTCGGCGAGGAATTTGAGCGTGTAGTTCTGGAGATCTCCAGTTATCAGCTTGATATATCCTCGGCGCTTCAGCTGCGGGGCTCGATCATACTCAATATCACAGAAGATCATCTCAACCGTTATAAGACGATGAGCAATTATATCGCATCAAAGAAGAAAATAGCCGATCTGACAGATGGTTATCTGATACTCAACAGAGAAGATGAAGCCCTTTACGATGCCTATAAGGGCCGTAACGGGGCTATATTTGTTTCCGCGGAAGGCAATAAGGATTCTCATGCCTATCTTGATTCCGATGAAATGATATTCAATGCCGGTGATACAAAGATAAACATATCAGCGAATATCTTGAAGATACCAGGAGATCATAATATCTTCAATGCCATGTGCGCTGTCTCATCCGCGATCATGGAAGGAGTATGCCGGGATGATATCATTCCCGTGCTTGAGCATTATGAAGGGCTGGAGCATCGCATCGAGCATATTAAGACCATAAACGGCATCAGGATATTCAATGATTCAAAGTCCACCACACCGGATTCCACGCTTGCCGCCGTTTTGAGCTTTCCCCGCGGCAGTATCTTTTTGATAGTGGGCGGTTCCGATGAAAAGAATTCCGATTTTACCATATTGGGCAATGCCCTGAAGCAAAATTGTAAGGCCGCATACGCCGTGGGTGAGACCGCGGATCGTTTCATTGAAACAGTTAAGGGCGGGGAGATAAAAGGCCCCATGACCATTGAAGATGCATTGATGTCTGCCTTAAGAAGCGGCAAAGAGGGTGATCTGATCCTCTTTTCTCCGGGCGCGCCTTCCTTCGACAGATTCATCAATTATAAGCAAAGAGGTGATTACTTTAAAAAGATAGTATATGAAATCCAGGGAAATTAAATTTATCTTATTTCTTTTCACACTTCTGGGGCTTCTTTGCGTATTTTCGTCCTCAGCCGTCTTTTCATTTGAGCAATACGGCTCCAAATACATGATGGTATTCAAGCAGTTTCTCTTTTTTGCCGCGGGCTGGGTCGTTTTTTACCTGATGCAGAAATTCACTGGTAAAAAAGCAATTGCCGCATTGGCCGTATTCATTACTGTAGTTTCGATGCTCGGCCTCATCTATGTTCTGATTTCCGGCGTACGCATCAACAATGCCAAAAGGTGGATACAATTCTTCGGATTTACCGTACAGCCCTCCGAGTTCTTCAAGATCTCCGCATTGCTTCTGCTGGCGTTTTCGATCAACAAACAAGGCAAGATCATACTAAAGAACAAAAGAGGTGTCTGGGAATGGGGAAATGTTTTCAGGATCTCGATCATACTGGCAGGCCTGGCACTTGTGTTAGTGGCACCCGATATGGGGACCACGGTCACAATAGGAGCTGCGCTTCTTGCGGGATTGGTTTTTTCAAAAACAAATTTCAAATACACCGCAGGTATATTATTGATCTGCACGCTTCTTGCCATAGCCTTTATCTACTTCTCTCCTTACAGACGAGCCCGTGTTGTTTCGATGTTCAAAAGCGGTGGCGGACAGACATTCAATTATCAGCGGTTCCAGTCCCAAAACGCCATTCAGAAGGGTGGAGTTTTCGGCAAAGGCATCGGCCGGGGCCGAATGAAGGTCTTTTCCCTACCGGAGGCATGGTCGGATTTTATCTTCTCCGTTATAAGCGAAGAGGTCGGGTTGATAGGAGGGATACTTCTGATCGGCCTGTACTTCCTGCTTTTTCTGCGAATTTATAATATCGGCAATAAAACAAAAGATATACAATTAAAATATTTTACTCTAATGTTTCTTGTTCTACTCTCCATGCAGGTTGGTTTTAACATTGGAGTGGCGGTCGGGGTGCTTCCCCCAACCGGCATGGTCCTACCCCTTATTTCATCGGGAGGTTCAGCCCTGATCGCTTTCATGATGGGTTTCGGTATCTGCGAAGCAGTGAGAAATAGAAATGGATAAATGGATAATATTCGGTACCGGTAAGACCGGCGGACACCTTTTTCCGGCTATTACCATAGGTGAGAACCTTGGCTCACGCGGATACAAATGCTTATTTCTGATACAGGGCACAAAAATGGAAAAAGAGGTATTGAACAAAAGGGGAATGAAATATATGACCATTCATTCCGCCCCTTTCCCAGGTGCCTGCCTAAAGGCCGTCTGGAAATTCATCTATGAGAATATATTGGGCATTTGTCAATGCATTAGCCTCTTTTTGCAGTACCGTCCCGTATTCTCCCTTGTGACAGGGGGATATACATCATTCCCCGTGGGATCTGCGTCCTTGCTCTCCTTTGTGCCGTTATTTATTTACGAGGGTAATATAAAGATGGGCAAATCAAATGTACTTCTTTCGCCATTCGCGAGAGCTTCGTTCGGCCCTGACAAAAGCGGTTTCGGTGTCTTCGTTAAGGTGGGCAACCCCGTCAGAAAGGAGATGAGAGCATCCGGGGCGGAATTTCCCGAAGATACGAATATACTTATCACAGGGGGTTCGCAGGGCTCTGTGATAATTTTGAAAACGGTATTGAAGATGCTTGAAGCGCATGAAAGAGAACTTAAAGAAAAGGGTGTTAGCCTGACCATTGCCACCGGCCACAATAACGCTTTCTGGGTGGATAAGTTCAGCCGCTTCTCAAATGTCAAAGCGCTGCCCTTCATACATGATATGGCTTCCGCGATCAAGCAGGCGAGCGTGCTGATCTGCCGCTCGGGCGCGATGACGGTGGAGGAGAACCTCGCGATGGGCAGATATGCGATATATATACCGTTTGCGGGCGCTACAGGTGACCATCAGTATTTCAATGCACTTATCGTTAAGGAGAGGGAAGCCGGTGATCTCATCAGGGAAAGGCTTCTGAACGCGAATTCGCTTTTTTCCAAGCTCATGCCTCTCATAGAAGATAAAAAACTTTTGCAGCGAGGCGGAGAAAGGGCAGGTGATCTCTATAACGAGAGACACAAGATCAGGGTCGAAGCAGAGATCCTCAGGAGAATATAAATGCTTTTAGGAATTTCAAAGGTTCATTTCATCGGTATAGGCGGCGTCGGCATGAGCGGCATAGCCGAGATCCTGAATAATCTGGGTTTCATTGTCTCGGGTTCGGATATTGAGAGATCGGAGATAACTGACCGGCTTGTTTCACTCGGCATAACGGTGAAATACGGCCATGATGAAAAAAGTGTTTCAAATGATATTGATATCGTTGTTTACACTTCCGCGGTGAGCGAGGACAATGTTGAAATGATCAAGGCGCGAAAGGAGAATATTCCGGTAATAAAGCGCGCCGAGATACTGGCGGAATTGATGCGGATCAAGGATGGCATCGCCATCGCCGGCTCTCATGGCAAATCGACCACCACCGCTCTTTGCGGCAAGGTCTTCATAGATTGCGGTATGGACCCGACCGTTGTTATCGGCGGGCGGTTCGACTATATAAAGGGCAATGCGAAATTAGGCGAAGGGGATTTCTTCATTGCGGAAGCCGATGAATCGGATAAATCCTTCCTGCTTCTTTCGCCCATAATCAACATTATTACTTCTATTGACAATGATCATCTTGAAAATTACGGCTCCATGGAAAACCTGCGTGAAGGTTTTACGGATTTCGCGAATAAGGTGCCGTTCTTCGGATTCAATATTCTGAATATGGATGATGAGAACATACAAAAGCTCTTTCCGAAAATAAAGACAAAGATACACACATACGGCTTTAAGAATCCCGGTGAATTCCATGCGGATAATGTGAGTTTTTCCCGAGAGGGTTCGAAATTCTCCGTTTACAGAAATGACACGCATCTGGGAGATTTCGAGGTACCTTATCCCGGAGAGCATTATATTTCCAATGCTCTCGCGGTGATCGCTCTTTCACACCTTCTCGGCCTGAATATGGAAAATGTAAAAAGTTCCATTGACTCTTACGCGGGTCTTAGCAGAAGGATGGAAAAAATGGGTTTCTACGAAGATGCAGTGGTTTATAACGATTACGGCCATCACCCTACGGAGATAAAATTTACCCTCAATACCTTTTCCAGGATCAAAAAGGGCCGCCTGATAACCTTTTTTCAGCCGCATAGATATACCCGGACAAAGGCCTTGATGGAGGATTTCGCGAGGTCTTTCTATTCGACAGACCTTCTCTATGTCGCCGATATATACCCCGCCTCTGAAAAGCCCATAGAGGGAGTGGATTCAAAGGTCCTGACAGAGAAGATCAGGGAGTTCGGAAAGAAAGAGGCTCATTATATAAACGGGACGGATCCTGTGGAAGTATTGAAGGATATCAAGCCGGGAAAGGATGATATCATTCTCTTTCTCGGCGCGGGTGATTATTACAGATACGCAATAAAGATGCTTGATGAAAATAAATAAGAATATGGACCTTACTCTGCTTTCCGGATTGAAGATCGGCGGATCTGCCGAGATCGTCTATTATCCGGAAAATAAAAAGGAGCTGATCGAGCTCATCGCGAAATTCGGCGCCGATGCCGTGATAATCGGCGGCGGTACGAATACGGTGTTCTCTTCAGGGGTTCACAAAAAGCCGTTTATAGTGACGGCTGCATTGAATGAAATAAGGTCATTGGGAAATTGCCTTTACTTGCAGTCCGGTGTTTTGACCACACAAGCAGTTGATACCGCGCTGAGATCCGGGCTTAAGGGCATGGAATGTCTTTGGGGAATTCCCGGAACCATAGGTGGAGCGATCAAGGGAAATGCTTCCATCGGCGGCGGCTCTCTCTTTTCCAATTTGAAAGAGCTGTCATTGATCGGATTGGATGGCGGTGAATATCAAATGGATAAATTTACACCCGGGTACAGAGATTCCGGAATTAAGGATGTCATCTTTTCAGCTGAATTCGAGTTGGATAACTGGTCCGGATCCGCATCAGCGGCCGTGATAGAGGAAATGAAAGCTATCAGAGCCGCCCAGCCGAAGGGCATATCATGCGGCTCAATATTCAAGAACCCCGAAGGCAAGCCCGCGGGATATCTGATCGATAAGGCGGGATTCAAGGGCCGCAGCTGGAGAGGCCTCACAGTGAGCAAAGAGCATGCGAATTGGTTCATTAGAACCGGCGATGCGGTATTTGAGGATTTTGAGAACGGTGTGAGCGGGATCAGAAAAGAAGTGCTCGCTCTTTTTGATATAGAACTGGAATTGGAGATCAAGGTGTATTATGCATAAGCAAAAGGATGTGCTGGTGGTGATGGGCGGAGCTTCTTTGGAGAGAGAAGTTTCTCTGAAAAGCGCTTCCAATATTATCAGCAGCTTAAGGCGAAGCGGTTATTTGGTAAATGAATTTATCCTGCAAAAGGATAATTGGTCCGCTTTAGCCGATCTCGCCCCCCGTATCGTTTTCAATATTGTGCACGGGACCGGTGGTGAGGACGGCACTCTGACCGCTTTTCTGGATGCGCATGGGATACCGTATGTCGGCACAGGCCCCGGCGCGCAGGCGGTAACAATGGCAAAACATATTGTTCAGCCGCTTCTTGAGAGCCGTGGTTTCAGCATACCTCCGCATCTCAGTTTCATCAACGCGGGTGACTTTGAAAAGAAAGCCGGGGATCTCTTCAAGGACTTCGGGACATTGGTCATTAAGGCCTCCAGTCAGGGTTCGAGCGTGGGTATTTCTATATGTCATGACCTTGACTCTGTATTGAGCAACGGCAAAAAGCTCATAAAGGATTTCGGTACCGTCATAGTAGAGAAATATATAAAAGGAATAGAGGTCACATGCGGACTTGTGGAGAACGCCGGAGTCTGCCGCTGCTTCACGCTGATGGAGATCAGAGCTAATCGTGAGTTCTATAATTATGAAGCTAAATACACATCGGGCGGCACGGATTTCATTGTTCCGGCTGAAATATCACCTTCGGCAGCGCAGCGTATCAGCGAAGAGGCGGTGCGGATATTTGAAATTTTTGAATTGAGGGATTTTGCCCGGGTCGACTGCATCTTAAAGGGTGAAGAGATCCTTTGGCACGATATAAATACCATTCCGGGCATGACAGATTTTTCCGATCTGCCGCAGGTAGCCAAGCATGACGGTGTGGAATACGATGAATTGGTAAGAGGGATATTAGAAAATGCTGAAAATCGAAACAATTTGTAGGATACTTATTTTTCTCTTGGCCGTTGGTGCATTATTTTCCTGCGGGAGCGCTGGTTTTACCGTAAATGAGATAAAGATACGGGGGGCTATCAATTCAAATGTGTCGAGTATGGAGCGTGTTCTTAAAGAAGTGAAGGGAAAAAATCTGATCATTTACCCTCTGGGCGAAATAATCGGTGAATTGTCAAAGGACCCCTATGTGGATTTCATTCATTATGAGAAAGTGATCCCGAATATTCTGATAATCAATGTGTATGAGAAAAGGGTTTCGGGCTATTGCGGGAATGACAAGGAACACTTCTGTATTCTCGAGGATGGAAGCAGGGTCAGCAGTGGCCCCAAAGGCCCCATTCATTTCACATTCCACAAGAAACCGCCAACAGATAATGAGATAGGGAATATTATTCAAAATCTCTATAGAATGAATATCGAGGCAGCGGAGGTAGAGATCGATCCTAATTATTTGAAAATCGTATTGGCGGATGGATTTCTGCTTCTATTGGAAAGGGATATATCGAATATTACAAATGTGAAATATATGCAGTATATAAGAGAAAAGATAGCCGGAAATGATGAGGATGGCATCGTAGGGCTCGATATGAGATATCGAGGGCAGTCCATCATGATCTTGGGAGGAAAATAATGAACTATATTTGCGCAATGGATCTTGGGGGTTATCAATTTAAACTGGTAATCGCATCAATAAACGATTCAGGAGAAATGGAAATTCTTGGAGCCACCAAGAAGAGGACAGAATCTATTCAAGACGGTAAAGTGGTAAATTTGAAAAATGCCACGGATACATTGAAGGCCGCTTTTGAAGAGGTCACAAATCTCAGCGGGCTCAAAGAGAAAGAGATCAACCACTTTTTTTGTAATGTTACCGGTTCTAATATCAAAGGGTATGACGGCACATTGAACAATGTTGTCTCTATTGAACATTCGGATAGAAGGATCACACAGGCCGACATAGATAAGGTGATAAAGAACGCCCATGCCGAGGGCTTGTATGAGGATAGCGAGATAATTCATAAAATACCAAGATACTTCGACATTGACAATACATCATTCATTAAGAACCCCTACGGATTGGAGGGGCAGAAGTTGAGCGTAAATACATATATCATCGCTACAAGTAAATATCAGATGAACAATCTGAGGAATGTGATAAGGGATGCCTTAGGGGTCAAGAACCCGGTATTCGTCTTAAATTCCATTGCCTCGTCCGAAGCCATATTAAGCGAAGAGCATAAGAAGATCGGTGTGGTGATTGTGGATATCGGCGGTGAAAATGTAGATGTCGCGGCTTACACACAGGGCAGTCTGCTCTTTGCCTCATCTTTCCAGGGCGGCGGCAAGGAAATAACGCTGGATCTGGCGAGGGAGTTCTCCCTGGCAATGGATACCGCGGAGAAACTCAAATCTAATTTTGAAAAGGTCATAACTTCCGGCAAGACCGCCATCACCATAGAGACGATCGGCGGACTTGAGGCGGAGATCAGGGTTCCTTCCATTAAGAGGGATATTGTGGATAAATTCAATTCGATCTTCGGGAACACTTACAATAAATTGCAGTATTATGTGGAGCAGGAACGCTTCTCAGCGGGAATAGTACTGACCGGCGGTACCTCGATGACATATGACATCATAAGTACAGCTGCATCACATTTTCATGTACTGACACAATTGGGACAATTGACACACCCTCTTCCGGGTGTAGAGAATATGGAATACACGGCGGAATATGCGACGGCAATGGGGCTTTTGCTCTGGGGACGCCGCCGGCTTGTTGAAAAAGGCGGCTCTAAGACAAGGCTGAAAATAAATACAGGAAATCTCCTTGAGCGGATCAAGGGATACTTCAAAAATATAAATGAAGATTAGTAGGAGGAACATATGAACAGCGGCATTAAAATCAGCGTAGATTGCGGCTTTACAAAGATCTATGTGATCGGTGTCGGAGGTGAAGGCGGAAATGCCATCAATCTCTTTAAGAAACAGCACCCGGACAAGAGCATCAAGACTATTGCGGTCAATACCGATAATCAGGATCTGGCAAAAAGCATGGCGGATGAAACTCTGCTTCTGGGTAGAGAAATTACCAATGGTAGAGGAACCGGCGCCAACCCAACCGTGGCTGAAGACATTGCGGAGAAGGAGATCGAACGCATCGAAGAAATGGTGGCGGATGCGGATATGGTCATCATTTGTGCAGGTCTTGGCGGCGGCACCGGCTCGGGCGTATCACCGGTTATCGCGAGGGCGGCCAAGAAACGCGGTGTGCTTACACTATCTGTCGTCACCGTTCCCTTCGCATTCGAAGGTGGAATGAAGATCAAGATAGCAAAGGACTATCTCCAGAAATTGAAAGAGCTCTCCGATTCGGTAATAGTCATACCGAATTGGAAATTGATCAAGGAAAAAGGCCTTGGAATGAAGAAGGCATTCGAGTGGGGCAATGAGATCTTTTCAACCTCTATACAGGTGATCTCGGATATCATCAACAGCGCTCAGCTCATGAATGTGGATTTCGAAGATATAAAGACTGTTCTGAAGGACTCCAAGGAGGCCTATATCTCAATGGCGAAGATCACAAAGAACATGGAATCCACAGGCCGGGCCAAAGGTGAGCTTCTCGTTGAGGAGCTGATGAGTTTTCCGCTGATCGATGCGGATACCATAAAGAATATCTCAAAGGCGGTGCTCTTTATTGAAATGGATGAGAATGAAGACGCTACTATTATGGATGAAGTGCAGGCAAGTATCATGCAATATATCAAACCCAATTCCCTGATCATTCCCGGGATGGATTTGAAGGAAAACTTCAATGAAGTGCGCTTGACGCTGATAGCCGGCGATTTTGAAAGAGAAGACAGCGAATACTATTTTTCAGGCATCACAGATGTGGGGACCACCAAGGGGAATATCTTCCAATTCCACAATAAAAAGGTCGCGAATGACACGAATCCCTCGAATCTCTTTACAAAGGACATGCTTCCTCCTTCTATGAGCAGCGATATAGATTAATATGTGGAAAAGGCGCTTGGAACTGACCAAACTCAAGGAAAAAGAGACATTGCTCTTTAGCAAAAAGGGTAATATGAAAACGAGAGCCGCACTCTTATATCCGGATTCCTACTACTCCGGCATCTCTTATCTCGGGTTTCAGCAGGTTTACAGGTACCTTAATGAAGAGGGCATAGCCGATACCGACAGGTATTTCTGGGAGAATGAAGATGACATGATCACAATGGACGGCTTCATGAATCTCAGCGATTTTCCTATTCTGCTTCTGTCTCTGCCCTATGTGAGTTATATGGATGGAGCGGTCAAACTCTTGAAGAAGGCCTCCATCACTTTAAATAAAAATGCGCGTCGAATGAACCCCGTAATTGTTGCCGGGGGGCCGGGATTGTGGTTAAATCCCTATCCCCTCGGCAACGTCATTGACCTTTTTGTATTCGGCGATATAGAAAATAAACTGGAGCCATTCTTTGACGACCCCATTGGTTTTATTAAAAAGATCGATTCAGGCGAATTGAAGATACCCGGGCTTCTGACACGCCTTCCGGAAAAGAGAGAACATCTCTTAAAGGAGATCACATACACATCAATAGATTCCCCCCCTCCGCATTCCGCGATACTGACGAAAGAAACATTTTTCGCGAATATGTTCCTGGTGGAATTGGGCAAGGGCTGCGTGAACAATTGCTCCTTTTGTACTGTCCCGCGCATTTATCATCAGCGCATATTCAGAAAAGTAAGTGATATTATCAAAGCCATCGACTACGGTTCAAAATACACAAAAAGAATAGGGTTGATATCTTCAATGGTGTTGGAGCATCCCGGTATTCAAGAAATATTGGAGCATTGCAAAAAGCGTGATCTGGAGGTTTCCACCTCTTCTCTTTCTGTCATGGGTATAAACGAGGCGTTGGCAAAATTGCTCAATGAAACCGGTAATAAGAGCATAACACTGGCACTGGAATCACTATGTGAAAAAGCAAGGATCAAAGCAGGTAAGCCCTTTACCGATGAGGAGTTCCTGGCAAAATTGGAAATGGTTCTCAATTCCGGAATAAAGAAAATAAAGATCTATCTTATACTCGGCTTGCCGGGCGATAATGAAGATGCTGACAGGCAGGACAGATTATGGAGCGATATGCTGAAGCTCGCAAAAAGCCGGGGCGGAAGATTCCACTTCAGCGTAAATCCTCTTATACCGATGCCGTTCACGCCGATGGAAAAACTCAAAATGATGAATAAAAATGAAATAAAAAAGACATACAAGGCATTCAAAACAAGGTTCAGCGGTGCCGATATTCGCTTTGAATCGGTAAACGATGCCATAAGGGGCCATAGACTGGCCTTTTCCAGGGAGGATCTTCTTGAAAATTAAGTATTATTTATTAGCATCAATGTTATTGTCACTGCTCATTTTTGCGGATTCCGGAATATTCATTACCGGGGGAGTTCCGATAGTTACGGCGGGTATGGGCGGCGAGAACTTCAATCCGTCATACTCCATTTCTATGAAGGGCTTGAAATTCAGCGCGACCTCTGATTTCAACTCAGAGGAAAGGCATCAGATCGATCTTTCATTATCATTGCAGAATGCCGTGTCGGTATTTACGCTCAAATACGAAGACCGCCTGACATCCCGTAAAGTCCTTCGTTTCCAATGGGCGGTGCCGCTTTCAGAAACAATGATAGTCGGCCTTGGTGCCAGGAATTACTTCTCGGATAAGAACGCATTTACATTTGATGCCGGCTTTTTAATGGAGAAGGACTGGTATGCCTATGGGGTTTCAGTACTGAATATCGGCGGACTGGGTGTGCCGGAGAGTTTCTCACAAGAATTTATAAAGGGAATATTTCCCTTCATAAATGATCCCGCGCTGAATTATTTTGATGCTGATGACAATCGTTTGAAGCAGGGCCTTATGACGCATTTTATGTTCAACAATGAAAAATATTATCTTGGAATGCAGGTCAATAATTATGTTTCCTCAATTGAAGACCTAAAGGAATTCGGCTGGGGGAATATCAAATGGGGAGTTCTGTACAAGCTTCCTGATGGGAGCTATTTAGGTTTCGGTCAGAATTCTCATTTCAATTCTGCCGGTGCGGGTTTTGTTCTCAAAAAACTTCATCTGGATTATGCCTTTCTCTGGCTGGGAAAGGATTTCACCTATCATATGATTACTATGTCTGTATCTCTTTAAGAATTAGGGGGTTAAGAGTGTTAAGGGTTTGTCTGAAATATCTTCTATAAATGTCTTATCTTTTGGGTTGTTCGGCCTTTAGGAGGATCAAACTCTTAACACTCTTAACCACCTAATATTGCCGTCAAATTAAAAAAGGTCGTGCATCAAATTCGCATAATATCACGAAAACATCAAAAACATCGAAAACTTGACATTCGGATTAACAATGGATATAATAAAGCAAAGTCAAATATGAGACTTAATGAAGCGAGGGAACTCATTGATGTGGTTATTTTAAGGATTGTCGCTAATGCAGTCCCTCGCCTAGACATG
>JAIVYW010000004.1:0-15998 GCA_048635215.1 Candidatus Atribacteria bacterium | reverse complement strand
ATTTCAAGGATGTGTTCTTATGGTGAGATCCGTGATGATCTTCTGTCCGCGGATTCACCGGATGATATCTTAGGGATCATCTCGGAGTGGGAAGTCTAAAGATAGTGAACAATGAAGAAATTGACAATTGACAATGGACAATGGACAATTATAAGATAAAACAATGAACAGTGAACAATGAAGAATTGAGAAATGAATAAAGAACAATTAGGAGAGAAGAAGGGAGTGAGATTCAAAGATGTGTGGAGTGGAGAAGATTGTTCAAAGGTTCAAGGTTGAAAGGTGGGGAAATGGGTGATAGGATGATAAGGTGATAGGTTTGTAGGTGGGCAAGGAAAATGAATAATTGGAGAATGTTATCGTGTGGTTCTAACGAGGCAAAGAGTTTACACGCTACGCTTCCTGTCAACTCTTTGCTTGGAACTTTTGCACCGGGACAGACGAACGCCGGCGGCGTACGACATGTCCCCTATCTTGATTGGGGTGCGGCGCGATATGATTGTAACAGGAGAATTACTGATTTAATAGAAATAACGATTTTCCGGTTACGGATGTGGATATTGCTTTTTTCTCCTCACTTTACACCTCACACTTCACACTTCTTAATGCCTCGTACTTCGCACCCCGCACTTCGTACTTTCTTTGCACTTGTGCACTGGCTCACTGCGAAGCATAACCTTGAACTTTTGAACTTTTCAACTTTTGAACACGCCGTGCAGAGCACATTGTTGGCGTATTTATTAATATGAACACTAAGTATATGCAAAAAGACCATAATCGCAGCGAAGGGTTTATTCGTGATTATCCCTTATATTCTTATGATGAAATAAGCAGTACGAATACAGTTGCAAAGGAGCTGTCGGAGAGCGGAGCGGAAAAGGGCATTGTGACCGCTCTTACTCAGAGTGCCGGCCGCGGTAGAAGGGAAAGGGTTTGGGATTCCCCGGAGGGCGGATTGTGGTTCTCTCTATTTGAAACAGTACCGGAAAACGACATACGAAAACTCTCATTTTTTATGAATTTTGGTATCATTCTTGCCGCAATTAATACTATGAAGCAATATTTGGATAGTGATACACTTAAGGTGAAGTGGCCGAATGATATCTACGCCTCCGGCAAAAAGCTGGGGGGTGCGCTTCTTGAGACATTTGACGGACCGGCCGGGAAGACCGTTGTTACAGGTGTGGGACTGAATACATGGAATGGATCGAAAGAGAATTGGACATCACTTCTTGATCTGGGTATTGAGAAGGTCCCCAATTCCGAAATACTTGAGAAATTTATCGAGAATCTCAATATATTAAGGGAGAAACTCTATGATTCTCCCGAAGAACTTATGGCCGGATGGGAGAAATACGACCTTTTTTCGGGAAAAACCGTGAAAGTCAAGTCATCTCAGGGAAACTTTGCAGGCACCGTTAAAGGATATTCCAGCCGCGGCGCGCTTATTATATCCGCAAGCAGCGGGGGGATCCGAACAATAGAAACCGGGGAGGTGGAGAATGTCAGATGATACTCTCTTTCTGAAAATAGGGAACAGTTCAGCCAAATACCTGCATCAGGGGACGGTAGAATCAATATACGATTATGCTCTGGTCAGTGATCTTCTGCCCGAGGTTTCAAGGATCGTATATTATAATACCTCGTCAACGCCTCATAATTTCAAAGGCCTGGACAGCAGAGTGGAAGTACGCCAGATCAAGAGCACGGATAAATTCTCCGTTACCAACGGTTATGCCCAACCCGGTCTTCTCGGTGTTGACCGTATCCTGGCCGCTTCATTCTTTTATTCGAAGCACAAAGAGGATTTCTGCTGTTTTGACCTTGGAACTGCGATCACCGCAAGTATTGTAAAGAACGGCATCCTTATCGGCGGCGCGATCATTCCCGGGCCGGACAGGGTGATGAAATCAACCTCCACGATAGGCCGTATGGAACTACCGTCTTCTATATTCCTTACTCCCTTTCCCGGCAATGACACCAGAAGCAATATCAATGCCGGTTTAACCTTGATGTATTCGGGATTTTTTGATAAGATCATGAATAAATACGAAGAGAAGATCTTCGTTACCGGAGGAGATAAACGCTTATTGCCTCTTATTAAATATGATGAGTATTTTGAAAACGCTGATTTGCATGAAATGGAGAGGAACAATTATTAAGAAGTTCATCCTTATCCTCCTGATCTTCCTGCCGATATTTGCTTCTGCGGGAAATGAGAATATGGTCCTTTCCATCAATGCCTATAGGGACGGATTCTATTCCATGTCCCTGAAATACGCCAGCAAGTATCTTGAAGACCCCGCTTCCGACCAGGGGCGCGGAAAGTATATGGTGGGCTTATGCCAATTCAAGATGAAAAAATACGATGCCGCGCTGATCACATTCAACTCGATATTGATAGACCATCCGGGATTTGAGAACAAGGACAAGGTTCTCTTATACTCGGCGATCGTGAACTATTATAGAAAGGATATGAAGAAGGTCTTTTCCACATTGAACGAATTGAAGACCGGAAATCTTGCCCCTGACGCTTTTTACTACTGCGCGCTTTTCCATAATCTTCAAGGAGATGATGAAGCCGCGGTCGGAGAATATGCAAAACTCATTAAAAAGTATCTGGAATCATCCAAATGGGACGCGGCTAATCTGGAACTCGCGGAGCTGTATAAGAAGCAGGGGCGTTTTGATCTTGAAGACCGCTTGATACGGGCCTATCTTCATCGTACGCCGGATGGGAAATATGCCGATAAGATACGCTTTCTGCTGGCATTTCTTCTTTATGAGACAGGGGAATACGATGAGGGGCTGGAGATATTCGCCCAGCTTGCCAAAAAGGATTTTCTGCTTGGCGAGACATATTACTTCATTGCCGAATGCTACTTCTATTTAGAGAGTTATACCAAGGCGGGCAAGTTCTATCAGAGAGCTCTGGACTTTAACACTCCCCATCAGGATGAAGCCCTGCGTGCTATGTTCCTTTCTAAGTACAGGGTTCAGGACCTTGAGGGAGCGAAGGATACCGTGTTCATAATGAAACAGCCCGGCAGAAAGATCGATCCCGCCTCTATCGGATATTTTGATGCGCTTATATTGAAGAGCAATAAGAAATACGCTCAGGCCGCGGATAAGATCAAGGAACTTCTGAGCAAATCTGTTTCAAGCGAATTGAAGCAGAATCTTCTTCTTTTATACGGAGATGTGATGAACCTTTCAGACAACGGAGATCCCGCGGTGGAGTATATGATCAAGATGAACTCCGATGCGAAATTCCCTGCGGTGTTCGAACTGGCGGGCGATCTGCGTTTTAATTCAGGCAAATACCTCTCAGCCGCGGAGTATTATAAAAGCGCTATCTCAGAAGGTGTCGCGGATCCCGTAAAAAGCGGTGAACTCAGAGTGAAACTGGCATCATCGTATTTCGCGCTCTCACACTATGGTCCCGCGCTTGAGCTTTTGAACGCCTATGAATTTTCAGGCACTGACCGCCCTTTCAATCTGATAATGGGTAAGGTACTCTTCAAATCAGAGAAGGGTGAGAAAGCACTGGAATATTTGAGCCTTATCCCGGTAGAGACAAAAGAATATGCGGAGGCGCAGCGTTATATAGGCTGGTGCATTTACTCCGCGGGAAATCACTTCGACGCGATCAATCATTGGGGTAAATTTCTTGAGGGAAATACTCAGGATGAGGAAATATACCATCAGATCCGTTTTGACATGGCAAAGGTCTATTATGAACTGAAGAATAATGCCATGGCATTGCCGCTTCTTTCAGAGCTTTTTACAAAGGGGCTGCTTGAGCAGAATGAGGTGATATATTATCTTTCAAGGGTTTACTATAAGATCGAGAAGTATTCGGAAGCCAGAAAGTATTTTTTAATGATCACCGCTAATTCCACATATGGGCAAGAGGCGGAATTCTACGCTGCCTGGTGCCTTTTGAATATGAAAGAGAATGAGAAGGCGATAGTGGAATTTGAGAAGATACGGCTGAAGCCCGACCATGAATACAGATATGACTCCGCTCTGAAGATCGGCGATATTCATTATTCCACAGGGGAATACGATGCAGCGGTTACCGCGTTCAAGACCCTGATGGACAATGCGGACGCGCCGGGTGAATTCAAGGGTTGGGCGGCCTATAATTATGAATGGACCCTTTTTAAGATGGGTAAGTATCAGAGCTCGATCGATGTATCTACCAATTTTTTGAAAAAGTACCCCGACTCCGCGATCGCTCCTCAGATACAGCTTAATAAGGGTAAATTCTACTTTTCCAAGGACAATTTCACAAATGGCATCACGGAATTTCAGCGGGTGATCATGCGATACCCTTTATCCAAAGAGATCAATGAGGCTCGTTTTTATCTGGGGCTTTCATTTATGAAACTTGGCAATACCGATAAAGCGTTTTTATATTTCGAGGAGTTGTCGAAATTGAAGGATTCCGTGAAATGGAAGAATCTGGGCATATTCAAACTGGCTTCAATTCAATTTGCAGAGGAGAAGTTCAGAGAAGCCGCCGCCAATTATAAATTGCTTCTGGCTGAAGAGATCGATCAGAAGATGTATGAAAATATCCTGTACAATCTCGGTGTTGTATATAAGAAATTACGGGAGTACGATGCCGCCACCGGGTATTTTGAGCGTCTGCTGAATGAAACAAAGGACAATGAGCTCCGGGGAGAGGTTTATCTCAAACTCGGGGATATATACGAGATACTGGGTTATCACAAACGCTCTGAGGCCGCTTTTTCGAGTGTAATAGTGAATGGTACGCCGATACAACAGGTTGAAGCCGAGTACTGGCTTGGAGAGCTGCTTTTGAATAAGGGAGAAATCGACCGGGCGATCGAAGAGTTCATGAAGATCGTCTATTTGTACAAGGAATTCACGATGTGGGTCAATTCCGCGCGCTTCAAGATCGTCGAGGCCTATATGAAAAAAGACGATGCAGACAGCGCCGCCAGGATGCTGGAGCTTATCATTCAAAAGAGCGGAGATCCAGATTCGCGTAAAAAAGCAAGACAGATGCTTCATGAAATGGAAAAAGAGGAGTAGATATGAAATTGAGTTTTTTCGGTGCGACAAGAGAGGTTACCGGATCAAAATTCCTTTTGGAGACCAATAATAAAAAGATCCTTGTGGATTGCGGTCTTCATCAGGGTTCGAAGGATAATAAAGAGACCAATTACGAGCCGTTCCCATTTGACCCGTCAACCTTGGATATGCTGCTTCTCACGCATGCTCACATTGATCACAGCGGCTTGATCCCCAAGCTTGTAAAGGATGGCTTTACCGGCAAGATAATTACGACAAAGGCAACCTTTAATCTCTGCTCGATCATGCTTCTGGACAGCGGACACATTCAGGAAACGGAAAATGAATGGGATAATAGAAAAAGAAGGCGCAAGGGCCTTGCTGAGCGGCCGCCGCTATATACGGTTGCCGATGCTCAGGAATCCCTGAAATATTTTCAGGGCGAGAGTTACGGCAAACGCCTGCAGATCGGAGAGGATATTTTCATTACATTCAGGGACGCGGGGCATATTCTGGGTTCTGCGCATATACTTCTGGAAAGCGAAGGATTGAAGATCGGCTTTTCCGGTGATATAGGCAGCGTTCTGAGCCCGGTTCTGAATGAGCCTTCTTCCTTCGAAGAAGTCGATTATCTGATAATGGAATCCACCTACGGAAACAGAGGAAGGCATAAGATAGAGGACTCCCTGCATCTTTTCTCGGATATTGTCGAAGAATCATTGCGTTCGGGCGGAAAGATACTGGTCCCTTCATTTGCTATCGGTCGAACTCAGATGTTGATGTATTATCTCAATCAGCTTCTGAACGAGGGTAAGATCAATCTGATAAAGGTATTCCTTGACTCGCCTCTTGCCATCAAAGCAACGAAAATATACGGTCAGATCGCCAAAAGCGACCCCGAATACTTCTCAAAAAGTATTATTGACCTGAAAAAGGACGGTGACCCCTTCGGCTTTCCATCCCTCAGCTCCACACAATCGGTGGATGAATCAAGAGGGATTAATGAATTTGATAAACCAGCAATGATCATCTCTGCCGCGGGAATGTGCAATGCGGGGCGTATCCTGCATCATTTGAAGCATAATCTGTGGAACCCCAATACCTCAGTTGTATTTGTGGGTTATCAAGCTCAGGGAACACTGGGTAAATTGATACAGTCAGGGCGGGACAATGTTTCGATCTTCGGAGAATCCGTTGAGATAAACGCGTCCATATATTCCCTGGATTCCTTTTCCGCTCATGCCGATGCGGAACACCTTGCCTCGTTTGCCGGAGATATACCGGTCAAGCCCAAGGGCATCTTTATCGTTCACGGGGAAGAAGAAGCACAAAAAGCTCTGCAGGACAATCTCAAGGAGAAATACGATCTTGAATCCATCATTCCATCTTATGCGCAGGGATTCTCTATAGATAAGAGTGGTATCGAGCTTGTTGATACCGGTGCGGAACCACTGCTTATCACCGTGGAGGACAAGAATAAGATACTTGCCGATTCACTCGACCTTGATGAAGGCATTGAGATACTCGGAAAACGGCTGAAGACATTTGTGGAAGAATTGGGCTCTATAGAGGACTCAGAGAAAAAGATCGCGCATCTTGCCGTTCGTTCGGAAAAAGCCCTTATCTTATTGAAACGCTTTTCCGATCTTGTTGGCGCCGCTGTTTTTGATTCATATGATCAGATAAAAGAAGAGGACGAGATAGTGGATACCAAGTTCCAGCAGAAGATCAAAGAATTCAGAAAAGAATACTTTCTCAGCATAGACCCGGTCATTCAGGATTTCATCGAAAAGGTGAACGAGATATTAAAGCCGACTAAAAAGTAATGCTATATGGTAAAACGGGAGAGGTTCTTCTTTTATTTTTTCTCACTTAACCTCATAATACTTCTCCTATATATCGTTTTATTTCCCGGTATCATCAGAAATTACGCCGAAAAGCAATTGGGTGAGATGAATGTGAAATTCACATCACTCGATCTGAATATCAACGGCGCTCTCCAATTGACAGACCTCGTCTATGAGAGCAGTGAGATATCCATTTCCAGTGATTATATCAAGACCAAGGTCGACATATTCTCTCTTCTCTTCAAGAGATACAGATTGAAAGATCTCATACTTTCAAAACCCAGGATCACGATAAAAAAGTCGTCTGAGTCATCTGCCGATAAGCCGGATCTGAAAATATCACATTTGAAGGTCATTGAAGGGGAATTCACCTTCCCATACGGTAATGTGGAGCAGATCTTTCTTACGGGGTCGATCGATCTTCCAAACGATGAAATTATTCTGAACAGTTTATCCTGCCGAAGCTCTATCGATAATGCTTTCCGGGATTTGAGCATTGCTTCCGCTTCTGGTAAATTCAAGCTATCGCCCACCGGCGTTCTGCTTGTAGAAGAGATCATCGCCCGAACACCCCTTTCAACGGTAACCGGAGAGGGGATGATAAACAAAAACGGCCTGCTGCTGGACTGCAGAACGGATAAATTTTACCTCGAGGAGCTTCATCGCCATTTCCTGATGATGGACGATGACGGTCTGAGAGGTGTCGCGGCAGGATATTTCAAACTTGATATCGATGCAGAGAAAAAATCCATTATAGTTACGGGGACAGGCAAATCCGATATGGTCGATATCTATGCGATCCCTTTGAAGAACTTGACAGTGTCATTTGTATTTGATGCCCTGAATCAGCGGATCGATTTTACCTCTCCCTCTGTATCTATCTGGGGCGGAGACGGTGTAGCTACTGCTTGTTATACTCCCGACGCATTGTATGTTTCCGGAAATGTGAAGAATTTTCCATTGCGCGAGATCTTGGAATATCCCGAGGATAATTCCTGTATTTCCGGCGATGTGGTGATCAACGCTACCTTCTCCTCTATCACTGATTACAGTGTAAATATCGAAGGCAAAAAGATATGCGGAGAACTCTTTGGTTATGAGCTTGAAGAGAATACTTCCATTGTGAATATTCAGGTTGAGAGCAATAAGGTGTATTTCACGAAGCTGGAGGCGTTTTTGGCGGATTCCGGCCATGCCCTTCTTCAAGGCTATGGAGATACTGAGACTGAAAAATATCACCTTGATATCAAGGATATTAAATTCAAGGTTCCGGATCTTCCCGAATCTTTCATTTTTGGGAAGGCAACGGTTATATCTTCTCCGGAAAATACCATTCTTGACATCGTTCCTGAGAAATTGATATTGTTCAATAATGAAGTGTTCGCTCCCATGAAATTATCCGGCCGGGTGATCAGTGATCTGGATAAGAGGGGAGATTTTACTGGAGAGATTTCCGTGGACAGGATCGTATTAAAATTGGGCGACCAGAGATTTGATCTGGGCGCGGCGCATTCTAAAACAGAGATGAAGGATCGAAAGGTCTCGGTGGATGCGCGGCTGATCTCGAATATGAGCGATAAGGCGCTTGAATTTTCTCACATGAAAAATGGAAATTGGTCACTGAAGGGTGATCTGGAAGGATTCAAACACCGCGCGAATTCCATATCAGATACCTTCGCTGTCAGAACCGATCTTTCCGCAACCCCTGATACGATCTGGGGCGAAGTTGACCTATTGCCGGTAATGATGGGCAATGCTCCCTTGACACGCGGGATAAAAGCAGATTTCAAGAGATCAAAAACCGGCGTAAATGTGGATCTTGTCGGGGATATTATTATGGGCAGTATCTTCCTTGACAAGGACTTGAAGATATTGAGTGAAGTATTGCTGAATACCTTTCCGGCTGCGGTATTCCATGATATTATAGTTGATGATTTCTCCGGTCTCAGCGGTACTGTTGACGGCTCGATCAAATTTTTCGGCTCCCTTGACGCTCCGGGTTTTGAATTTTACCTCAAAGGTAATGGATTCGCCAGAGATGACAGATATTTCGGCCTTCTGGAGACTTCCGGAAAATATGAACAGGGCCGATTGAACTTTTACGAACTCACAGCGTACAGGAAAGAGTATTCCCTTGGGATAAGGGGCTTTCTGCCTGTGAATATCTCATTGTTCCCATTTTCTGTCAATCCCGGGGAAGGTGATATTAATATGGAAGCTGACCTCAAAGATGTACGGATGGGAATATTGGATTTTCTTTTCAGGGATATTCCCTATATTCTGGGACTGAAACCCCTTGAAATAGAATGGCTCCAGCTGCGAACAGGAAAAATATCCGGCAAGGCCCTCGTGAAGGGCAGCAGTGATGACCCTCTTATCGACTCAAAGCTTATCGCATCGGATATCAGCGGAAGCGTTGCCTTGAAGGATTTCAAATCCGATTTTTCCTCTATGAACGGAGATATAAGCTGGTCGCGTAGCTCGGGGATCGACACACTTCTTGTGAATTCGCTCTCATTTCGCCTCGGCGAGGAGAAGCAAAGCGGGATCTTCGGGCTCAATGCCGCGGTCTCTGTGAACAGATCAGTACCATTAGGAAGACTGAAGCTCGATCTGAAGGAGGGTGAATACCCGGTTTCGGGCGATGATTATTCCCTCATTATTTCTTCATTGAGTTCCGGACTGACAATGACGGAAGACGATAGAAGGCTTGACGGCAGCATAGTATTGAAGGATATAAGGATCAAACGCGAAATTGTAAGTGTATTTGATATTATTGTTGATGCTCTGCAGCAAAAAGAGAGCCGTACGCCTTTGATCGGGGGCAATCTAACACTTTTTGAGGACGATGAGACGCAATTGGACTTCTTGGTGAAAACTGAGAACGCGGCGTTTCTGATCGGGAGTTCCCAGAATATTTCTTTTTCGACGGAGGGTGTTTCTTTGAGAGGCACTCCTGAAAAGGTCAGGATCGCCGGCTCCATCGATATCCTCGAGGGCTCTATTCGTGGATTCGGAAATGAATTCGCATTCCTGCCATCTTCCATTAATTTTCGCAACAGAGAGATATTTGATCCGTTCATCGCCTTTCAATTGGAGTCGACCATCAAGGGCAACCGGATCAATATCAAGGCGGCGGGCTCCCTCTCATCTCCACAGATCACATTGGCTTCCATACCGCATCTTTCTTTTTCAGAGATATTCTCTTTGATGCTCTTCAAAAGAAAAGATCTAACCGGTGAGGGAGCGGACCTTGTTTCCGTGGGGCTGGACCTTCTCTTAAGTGAATTGACCACCGGGCTTTTCAAACTCACGAGAAACACCGCCTTTGGATACCTTACTTCGATGATATTCGACACGATCAAGATCGAGCGTATTGCTACCGAGGGATTGGAGACCTCACAGCTTGACAGCCGATGGAAGTTCTCTATGGGAAAATACCTCTTTCCCGATCTGTATATCGGCTACTCCAGATACGAGGACTCTCTTTACGATCAACAGATGGAGTTCAAGTTCTATATCAATCCGAGGCTTGTCCTGTCATTGAACCTCAATATCAGTCCCTATGATACACGATCATTCGGGGACTCAATTTATATCATGTTCATCCGGAATTTTGAACTTACCTCATTATTTAAGGTTGGGAAATAGGGTGGATAAAATTATTTATGATCTCTTAGGCGGATTTTGTTCACAGGACCCCGGCCATACCTTTGCTTGTGTGAGGGGTGAGTTAGGCCTATGCGCCCGCTGTTTCGGCATCTATTGTGGAATATTCGCCGCATATATCTATTATTTCTTTACAAGAAGGAGTGAGAGGTATCATCTGCTGTACTTCTTGGCTGGAGTATTAATCAGCATTGTTTATTTTCTTCTCAGCCATTTCTTTGCTTTTCCTTATAATCGTGTACTGGTTTACTTTCTCGGAGGCATCATCGGATTCGGCCTGGGCCTAAGCGCTATATTCAATCTCTTTGGAAGATACAGGATATCACGAGGGTCAGTGACGGCTGAACTCTCTTATTTCTTGATCATATCATCTCTGATACTTGCATTGCTGATGGTTTTTCGATCCGCCCAACTTTTCAATCTCCTGCTTTCTTTAGTGCTTATTGCTACGGTATTTCTTATCATTGCGGGCATCGTGAAGGGATTTACAAAAAGGAAGGTGCTTATCTGCTTTGTCACACTGATCCTTTCCATCGTATTTCTTCTGCTTTCATATCTTCTTTTGTCTTGAGGTGTATAGTGGGAAAAGACAGGGTGAAATAAAACTGGATCCCACGGTCACAAGTTCCCTCTGGATGACATTCTCCTCTTCTTTATTTCCTTCCCGCATCCGCTCAACGGGAGCCCGGCAGCGCCGGGCGACCAACCCAAAAGAGTTTTGAACCGTTTTAAGTGACATTGACATTTTTAACGGCAAGAATGAATGGTGGCGAAGCCGAAAATATCCAATTGTCTGAGTGAGCTAAAGCTAACGAGTTTTGGGATTTTAATGAATGATGGCCGTGGTGAGTATCATCGCAAAAAATGACACGGGAATAAAGACGGATCAAAACTCCGTTAAATAATATATATATTTCTTTTTGAGCATCATGAAATGATGTGAGAAAAACATATGTTAATAATGAAAAGATGGATTGTCGAATCAAGTCCGACAATGACGGATGTGATTCCTTTAGTTAAGATATGAAATATACCGCGTGATTATCTTTTCCCAATCGAGATTCTGCTTATAGAACTCAAAGGCGGCATCCCCCATGGTTACGGCAATATCATCAATATCGGGAAGATGCGTAAGTTCTTGTATCAGTTTTGAAATATTATCCGAAATATAGCCGGTTGAACGATCGTTTATCCATTCCTTCAGGCCGCCATTCGGCGTAGCGATGGCGGGAGTGTGAAGATAGTATGAAAGCGGTATCACGGCACTTTGAGTTGCTGAAAGATAAGGCAATACCAAGAAATGAGCTTTTTGGAAAAGCGCAGCTATCCGCTCATTCGCAAGATAACCGTCGAGTAGATCAATGTTCTTTCTCTGCGGATGGCGGCTCAATTCGTCTTCGATCTTTCTCTTCATATCAGGGGAAGATTTTCCGGCAATGATAAAGCGGAAATCCTTCGGTGCAAAGCTCGGCAGAGCCATCTGCTCTAATAACGGCAATAAGCCCTTATAGGGCCGGATATGCCCGAAGAAGAGGAAAGTAGGTATCTTCGCCAGATCTTTTCCGCGGTATTTGATCTCCATTACATTCCCCATCGGGAAAGTAGTTATCATATCAGGGGAAATATTGTATTTGGAAGCGATCGCATCCTTGTCGTATTCGGAATGACAAAAGAAGTGTGAAACCACCTTTGGCAGGGACTTATAGAAGGACAATGCTTCCGAAGAGATCCCGTCATGAGGAACAGAGTTATGGAAAGTGAAAAAGATCTTGATCCCTTTGCTTTTCATTCTTTGCATATACTCGATCTGAAGGGGGTAATAATCCCATATCCATTGGATATGCACTATGCTTGTATTATCAGCTGTAACCCTCTTGAATATCTTCTCCCAAAGATGCCTGCATCCCCTGATGGAATTCATGCTGCGAGCTCCGCTCACTTTAGATGCAGCCGCATTTTCTTTTTTAGGAGATGAAAGGAGTTTCTTTTTGAATAAAAACAGGCACTTCTTCACGCCGGTATAGGGCTCCATTGAAATTACCTTGATACCCTCTTGAACATTTTCATGCCCGGGAGAAGTTATGATCTCGGAAGCAATATTATTTTTCTTAAGATAGCGTATATAGGTAGAGGTATACTGAAAGATCCCTCCGCGGCCTGTAAATTCCAGAAAAGTTACTTTCATGGTGTATGATACCCCCTTGCCGGATAAAAGTCAACCGGACAGAAATCGTTTCAGAATATTTGAAATATGTAGAATAATGGTTTATAATGTAGCATGCGAGGTGAGAATGAAGATCATTGATATCACAACTGAAAATGACATCGTAATCAAGAAGGGCCTGAACTCCTCAGATGATGTGCTGGATTTCACTGCCGGACTGTTTTTTCAAGATGAAGGAATGAAGAAGGTCATCTTCAAGTCATTCAAAAAGAGAGAGAAGATCTCCTCTACTGGAGTAGGCAATGGCATCGCTATACCGCACGCCATCTGCAAGCAATTTCCGGGTGTCAAGGCCAAATTGATCGTCGTCCCCGAGGGTGTACCGTTCAACGCTTCAGATGGAAAACCCGTTTTTCTCTTTGTAGCCATCGCAGCGAATATCGACCTTCAGAAGAATTACCTTTCCCTCCTGTCAAATGTTGCGAGGATCTTCGCGAATGAGGGAATAATCGCGGACATTCTTACCGCTGAAACGCCATCAAGGATATTAAAGATAGTCGAGGATAACTGTAAAGTATGATAGGATTCCTCATTGTCCTTAAACAGGATCGTCATCTGGATGATATCCTTTCCACTCTGGCAGAATTGGAAGTTTTCGATGTGACCGTCATGGAAGGAAATAATCTTGAGGGAATACTGGAAAAGGACCTCCCTCTTTTTGCAGGGCTCTTCTCATCCATCAATCGAAAGAACCTGTACGGTGAGGTAATACTGGGGGTATTCCGCAGCGATTCTCTCCACCATGCATTCAACAAGATCATCGGTACAAAGGGCATCTCTTTTAAGGATCCCGGTGTTGGGTACATGGCTTCCTTTAACCTCATCTCCTTCATTGGAGAAGAATTAGTTGATAACTAAACTCTCTCTTCTCATATCTTTCATTCTCTTTCTATCATTCCTGGAGAACCAATTCAAGTATTTCTGGGTGAAAGACCGTAGGATCCTTTTTCTTCTGCGGACCAAGATACATTTCATCTTCATCGGTTTCCTTCTCAGCGCTTTCGTATTCAGAGAGGGATTATTCCCATTTTTCAGAGATATTTCCTATACCATTGTCACATTATTGGGATTCACCTTCGGCTTTCAACTCAGAGAGAAGTTCATTAAAAGATTTGTCTTCTCTTCGATATTGGGAACATTGTTAAAAAGTGCGCTGATCCTTGTCGTCATTTACTTTCTAGCGTTTCTTCTGACGGGCGACAGCGTACTTGCGGCTTTCACTGCGGTAGCGTTCGGCTCCGTTTCATATTTTCTGATCTTTATCACAAAAAACAGATTTATCCCTGATTATATCTTCAATCTCCTGACCACATTTCTATTTATCTTTGCCGTTGAAAACCTTAATTCTTCGATCTTGGATATCGCGATCACCCTTTTGATCATATTCGGGTTTTCCTTTCTCTTCTTTTTTCTCGCAGGAAAGCGGAAGGATGTGGAATTGTATATCGTTGTTATTGCGACCATTCTTCTGGTCTCCGGGTTCACAAAGCAATTAGGCCTCGCCGGACTCTCCATATCGTTCTTTATCGGGATGATCGCGACAAATATGGAGTTCCCTTCCAAAAAGGCCGTTGAGAACACTCTTATTGAAATGGAAACTCCTCTCTTCGCATTTCTGCTTTTTTCACTGGGACTTGTCATAACAATGCCGGACCCTCTGATGCTTGGGTTTTTCTTCGGCATGTGGATCCTGGGAATATTACTGGGTAAATTGATACATGTCGACTTAAGAAATCACATCCCCGTTTCACAGATATCCATACTCTTCTTGACAGGGTCCATAATGGAGATCTCAAGACCTGTGATCACCTCATTTCTTATTACCTATACTATTTCCAATGTAGCTGTCCTCGGGGTGAAGCGAAATGATTAGAGAAATAATCGGCCTGGTCATTATTATTTCTATTGAACTGTATATCCACTTGGCCGGAATAGAAATGAATCTGCTCTTTGATCTGGGGATCATGATCAGCGGGGCTTTCCTTCTTGGTGAAATTTTCCACCGCATCAAACTCCCGAAGGTATCCGGCTATCTTATCGTCGGAATATTAATGGGCCCATTCGGCAGCAATGCAATAGACATTAGAATGGCGGAGGACCTTCAATTTATCGATATGATCACATTGACGATAATCGCCTTCATAGTCGGCAGAGAGCTCTCGATAAAACGCTTGAAGAAAGATATTAAGGCGATCCTCTTTTATACTTTCACAGTTATTATCATCACCTTTATATCGGAAACATTTCTATCTTTCTGGTTATACCGCGCAATTCCCTTCATGGGGCCGCAAGGGTTCAAAGGAACCCTGCTGATCGCAATAATATTCGGTTTTCTCGCTTTAGCCAAATCTCCGCTCACGACCGTAGCACTGCTTAAAGAGACCGGAGCATATACAAGGACCCCTCTTTTGATCCTCTCGATAACTGTTCTTAAGGATATAGTTGTTCTGATCTGCTTCGCTGCCTTCATGTCATTTATGAAAGGATCCGGAGCAGGTTCTATGGGAAAGGTCTCCTGGGAAATACTCGGCTCATTTCTGATCGGAGGCGGCGCCGGAGCTTTATCCCTTTTATATCTGAAATTCATTAGAAGACAGAAACTTCTGATGCTCCTGGTTCTGGCTATTCTGATAACAATTATCTCAAAAGCATTTCATGTTGATAACCTTCTTGTTGCCATCACCGTTGGATTTATCATTGAGAACTTCTCTGATCTCGGAGAGGAATTCCTTGATGATATCGAAAAGATCGCCACGATCATATATATTCTCTTCTTTGTCATCAGGGGGATAAATCTGGACTTGAATGCTGTGAGAAACACATGGTTTATTGCCATCATTCTGATCGTGATAAGAACCATCATTACATATTTTGCTCTGATGGCTGCTTCCAAGATAAGAAAGGACCCGCCGACGATCTATAAATACGGCTGGAGCGGTTTTATCAATCAATCCGGCGTAACCCTCGCGATGGCATTAATAATAAGAAATACCTTCCCTCAATATGACGCTCTGGTGGCAATCTGTATCTCCTTGATCGTCCTGACAGATATTGTTGCGCCGCCGATATTCAAGATGCATCTTCTCAAGATCAAGAAGTTGGAAGAGGAGATCTGATCGTTCACCTGAAGTGAACGAGGTGCAAAAGAGATCGTTCAAAAGTTTAAATGTTCAAGGTTGAGAAATAGTAAATAGATGATAGGGTGATAAGGTGAT
>JAIVYW010000003.1:0-20833 GCA_048635215.1 Candidatus Atribacteria bacterium | reverse complement strand
GAAAAGCATGTGCCGATCGTCGAGCAAAGAGATGGGAAGACCTATGTCAAGGTAGGCAGCGTTCCTCATCCGATGGATGAAAAGCATTATATCAAATGGGTGGAAGTTCAATTCGAAGATGGATTTGCGATAAAATTCCTGAAACCCGGAGAGGCCCCTGAAAAGGAATTCCCATTCAATAAGAATGAGATCACAAAAGCCAGAGAGTACTGTTCTATTCATAATCTCTGGGCATCCGACAGTGATCTGACCAATAAATAATACGATGGCATTGGATCCAACCGCATTGTACAAGATAAGCTACGGGATCTTCATTGTCTGCGCGGCGGACGGGGATAAGATAAACGGACAGATCTGCAATACGGTCTTTCAAATTACTTCCGAACCTCCCGTCATCGCGATCAGCGTTAACAAGGAGAATTATACTCATCAATTCATTGAAAATGGCGGAGCGTTCACCGTTTCAATACTGGCCCAAAGCGCGCCTCTTAAACTCATAGGCGCATTCGGCTTCAAATGCGGGCGCAATTTCGATAAATTCGAGGATTGTCAATCTCTGCGGTCTCCCCTTGGAATTCCGTATATCACAGAACATACTGTGTCTTATCTTGAGGCCAAGGTGGTTCAGAAAGTTGATGCTGGAACCCATACGCTCTTTCTTGGTGAAGTGGTCAATGGGGAGACTTTTTCTGATGAAGCGCCGATGACATACGCCTATTACCATGAAGTAAAGAACGGACACGAACCCGCAACGGCGCCGACTTTCAGAAAAGCAGAAGAGAACAAAGTTAATAATAAGGAGGCAGATATGAAAAAATATGTATGCACGGCCTGTAATTGGATCTATAATCCTGCACTAGGAGATCCGGACGGCGGTTTAGAGCCGGGAACCGCCTTTGAAGATATCCCCGAGGATTGGGTATGTCCGATCTGCGGTGTCGGCAAAGATATGTTCGAAGAAACAGATTAATCCCATCTGAACAAGTAGGGGCAGACCTGTGTGTCTGCCCTATTGTCATAGAAGAACAGAGGGAATAGATAATAAAGATTCCATTTGATTCTAACGGGGCGAAGAGTTTAGTGTTCTGATTCATAAATACGATGACAATGGAATGCCTAGATTTGAGTCAATTCCAACGAACAATGAGTACGGCGTACCCTTGTGGTCCGTAAGCGAAAAGAGAGGAAGAAATTGACCAAAGATGACATTCCCTTCGGGCTGAAGCTCTTTTTCTGTCTTCTGCGTTGCTAGTGCTCTTTTTCATAAATACGATGGCAATGGAATGTTTAGATTTGAGTCAATTCCAACGAACAATAAGTGCAGCGTACCCTTTGTGGTCCGTAAGCGGAGAGAGAGGAAGAAATTGACCAAAGATGATATTCCCTTCGGGCTGAGGCTCTTTTTCTGTCTTCTGCGTTGCTCGTTTCTTACATACCGCTGTGGGTATGCTGCGTTCCTCGCGCCTGGAATACGGAGTAAAAGAGCATCAGCCATTGTTACCGTCTTTATGAATCAGAGCACTCGTATTGCTTCGCAATTTTCAACTCTCCGCTTGGAACTTTTACATCGGGACAGACGGTCGTTCGGCACGAACGAAGTGTGATGTGTGAGGTGTGATGTGTGAGGTGGAGAAAAGAAAGGAGATGGATTCTTCGGTCGCTGTCGCTTCTTCAGAATGACAAATATGTGTCTATTTTATCTAATAATTGTTCATTGTCCTTAGGTACGACATGTCCCATATCTGACTTCGCTCCGGTGTTCTATTATTTTCACGGTTGATTCTAATGAAAAAAACGAAATATCGATTTTCCGGTTACGGATGTGCTTCTTGTATTGTTCTCCTCACTTTACACCTCACACACCACACTTCACACTTCTTAATGCTTCGGTCCGAAGGAAAAAGCGAAAAGAAAAGAGAACCCCTTCCGGAACAATAATATATATATTCTTTTTGAACATCATGAAATGATGTGAGAAAAGCATATGCTAATAATGAAAAGATGGATTATCGGGTCCCCGATCTAATCAGGGTTTCCAAGGTCATGCGCTCGGGAATGACAGAGGACAGGTCAAGCCCTGTCCCTACGATTATTTATTATCCCCACTTGTGCTTCTATCACCCTATCATCCTATTACCCGCTTCGGCACTGTGAAGCGTAACCTCGAACTTTTGAACATTTCAACTTTTGAACAATCTTCTCTGCACTAACCTCTATCCTCTATTTTTAAATCACTCACTAGGTAATATCGTGTGAATATAGATATTTTGGGCAAATTGAGTGATATATCACACAGGTTACGGTCAAATTTCATTATAATTCCTTGACATAATTCCCACTTCGTATTATAATCTAATCTACAGGAGGAACCAATGGGCAAGAGCGGAAAATATATCCTGATAATTGACGATGAGCAAGATGTTGTGGATCTTTGCAAAGATATCCTTGAAATGGAGGGTTATCAGGTAGATTTCGCATTGAACGGAAAGGACGGTATCAAAAAAAGTCTGACCTCTAATTTCGATCTTATCCTCCTTGATATCATGCTTCCTGAAATGGACGGATGGGAAGTTATTGAAGTTCTGCGATTGAACGAGAAGACCAAAAATATCCCCGTCGCGATGTTCACAGCAAAAACAGAATTCAAAAATAAAGTATTGGGCATTCAGCAAGGCGCGATCGATTACATTACAAAACCATTTGTACCCGAGGAGATCATCTACAGAGTAAATAGAATTCTCTCGGAGTAAGATGAACAAAGATAACGATTTTTTTTATAATGAGGAGACTTCGTTTCTTCAATATCAATCGTTATTAGTAGACCCTATCACCAAATTGCCAACCCTCACAGGAATTTTAAAGAATATAAGGAAAACCGCATTGGACAGAAAACTCGGCGTATTCGCTCTGAGCATAAACAATCCATCTTCAGTGGAATCGAATGTCGGATGGATGGTATTTGACCGGCTGATGAAATTCATCAGCGGCATCCTCATTGATATGAAGCTGACATTTTTGGGCAAGGACACCATTATCGGCGTGGATCACCCGCGGGGAACAGGCTTTTTCATCTTCCTGCCGATCAATGAGCAGGAAGCTACCAAGGAAGAGACGGAGACCAGAATGATGGAATTCATCTGTTCGAAGCTCAGAGAAAGTGAGGAATTCGCACATATTTCTCCTACCTTGAAAACCGGTTATGCCCTCTTGGTGATGGATCCCAAGATAAGGTTTGAGCGGCTTTTTTATTCTGTGATCGCCATGGCAAAAACCGAAAGCATACGCGGAGACACTTACAAGGACAAGAAAATGCTTTTCGATCTGAGAGATCTGATACATCAGAAGAATGTTTCCATTGAGTATCAGCCCATTTTTGTTATTGCTTCGGGGAAGGTCTTCGGTTATGAAGCGCTGTCGCGTGGGCCCGAAGATTCTGTTTACCGCTCTCCTGAAACAATGTTTTCATATGCCTTGAAATTCGGACTGACCGGACAATTGGATACACTCTGTTATATGAAAGCTGTTCAACTTTCATCCGCGGTACCCAAGGATGCATTTATTTTTCTGAACATGGAATTGGAAAGCATTCTGGACAATGAGCTTCTGGAGAATAAATTTCCGCAATGCCTGAGGAAAAGCGGAAAAAAATGCAAGGATTTCATCATCGAGATCACCGAAAGGTCTATTGTCGATAATTTCAAAATACTGAAAGAACGCATTCGCATGTTGAAGGACCTGGGATTCAGAATTGCCGTTGATGACGGCGGAGTGGGCTATGCTTCTCTGGGCATGATATCGGAGCTCTCTCCTGATTTTATTAAACTTGATATGAATCTGGTAAGAAATATCCATAAGAGCATTATCAAACAGGACCTGATAGAGGCAATGGTGAAATTTGCCCAGAAACAGAAGATCCAGCTTGTCGCGGAGGGGATCGAAGAAGAGGAAGAGCTGGACAAGATCAAACAGGCGGGGGTCTGCCTTGGACAGGGCTACCTGCTTGGTAAGCCGCGCTCTTTATAAAAAAGTACAGAATTTATACAAAAAAGGACAATTTGAGGCCGGTATCATGATCATTCCCCCTTTTATCGGGGAACATCTACTGGCACAGTAATTGTATCTTTTATAGAAGTTCATTAAAAAATCGTGGAGGGTTTTATGAAGAAACTACTTGTAGTGCTTATTATTGCACTGGTTTCGGCAACCTCCGTTTTTTCTGTTGACGAAGCCACAAAAAGGGCTGTCGAAGAAAAGATCGGATTCGGCCGAATTAATTGGGAACTGGGTGTTGTTATCGCAACGGGTTACGGCGCCTATGATCTGAATGACAAAAACATTGGACGCGGAAGACTCATGGCTTTAAGGGCCGCTGAGATCGATGCCAAAAGAAATCTCCTTGAGACAATAGAGGGAGTGAGGATCGATTCTGCTACAATAGTCAAGAACTTTCAAACCGAAAGTGATGTTATCTATTCCCGCATGAGCGGATTTATCCGCGGCGCAAGGAGACATGGCGATGAAAGGTACAATTCAGATGGTACCGTTGAAGTCGATGTCGCAGTGCCTCTCTTCGGAGAAAGCGGCTTACTGGGTATATTGGCACCTGCCATAGGATTCGGCGACAATGCCGTTCCTAATGTCGGCTCCCCTGTTTACTCCGGCCTTGTCGTTATCATCGAAGATGAGAATGTAAGGCCCATGATGGCACCGAAGATCGTTGCCGAAGACGGTACGGAGATCTACTCCGCATTCTTCGTCAACAAAGACTTCGCCGTTAAGATGGGAATCGTAGGCTATGCAATTGACCTCGGAAAAGCGAAGGCCAATGACAGAGTTACCGACAATCCCCTTATCGTTACCGCGAAGAAGATCGACGGAGACAATGTGGTCATCTCAAATCAGGATGCCGCAAAGATCACCAGTGTTAAAGATAAGCTGACCTTCATACAGCAATGCAGGGTCATTCTGGTCTTGAAATAATTAATGGAGTAATTATACTATGAAGAAAAGAAATTACATTCTCTTGGCCTTGGTTCTACTCTTGGTCTTCACAGGCTGTAAAAAGCAGGTGATCAAACCGGAATCAGTTCTTGATACACCCGAAAACCATTATATCATGGGCGTAAGAGCCCTTGACAAAGACAATTTTCAGGTAGCGTACGATGAATTCCAAAGAGCGATCGGCATCAATAAGAAATCCCAATACGGACATCTTGGCATGGCGCTCTATCACGGCAGAAAAGCCGATTTCAAAAGCGCTGACAAAGCAATTTCGAAGGCAGTAAAGCTTTCAAAGAAAGCGATACCTGTCGAGATCGTAAGGGCACGGCTCATCACTATGAAGAAGGGCGAAGAATGGCTGGTAGAGACCGAAAAGGTCTTCAAGAAGATCTTCAAGAAAGAGCCCAATAACCCCGAAGCAAGATTCTATATGGGAATGGCTTACAGGGATGCGTTCAAATTCGGCAGCGCCGCCGGTCAGTTCCAGAAAGTCCTCGAGATCAAGAATAATAGCTGGATGGACGATGCTGATTTCCAGTGGAAGCTCATGAACGATATTCAGCGCGCAATGCCCGGAACAAAATACGGAAAGAAGATCGCTCTTATGCCCAAATTGGACAGATCTGATTTTGCTGTACTTCTGGTAGAGGAATTCAAACTCATCGAAGTCATCAAGAAAAGAAGAAGAGAGATTTATGATACGACTTTCAAGACACCCGAGCAGATGGCAAAAAAAGCTGCTGAGAAAGCAGGCGAACCCGCCGATCTGACATCACATTGGGCGAAGAATTGGGTCAAAGAAGTACTTACCCTTGATATCAGGGGTTTGAAGCCTTTCCCCGATGGCCTTTTTAAGCCGGATATGTTCATGACAAGAGCAAATTTCGCTCAGTCCATTGAAGACCTTATAGTCCTGATCGATAACGACGCTGCGGTCACAAAGAAATATATCGGCGAGACCTCTCACTTCCCTGATGTGAGAAGTGATTATTATGCGTACAATTCCATCGCGCTGGTCGTGGACAGAGGAGTACTTGAAGTAAAGAGCCTGAAAGGGGAATTTCTGCCCGAAGCAACTATTTCCGGAGCAGAAGCACTCTTGGCAATAAGAGCTCTGCAGAATGCCCTAAGGCTCACTTTTTAGGAGTAAATTATGAAGGAGTTACTGGCAATCTTCCTTATTTTAATAGCGGGAATTGCCTGGGCGCAAAATGACTCTGGAGATATTCAGGAGGTTTTGGTCGACGGATACGGGTCCATCTTTCAAGGAGAAAAGCTCATCGGCCGTGACGCGGCTATCAAGGACGCCTTGAGAAACGCCGTGGAGCAGGTAGTCGGGACCATGATCGACTCTCAGACAAAAGTTAAGAACTTCCAGGTCATAAGTGACGAGATCTATTCCAAATCGCAGGGATATGTCGAAAAATATGAGATCATCGCCGAAGGAGCCGAAGATTCGAATACTTATAAGGTGCAGATAAAGGCCTTGGTATCGAAAACCGGCATTAAGGACAAATTGATGGCACTGAAGGTTCTTCTGGTTCAGCAGAATATGCCCAGAGTTGTCGTTTTTCTTAAGCAGAACATGTTCGGCGGCGGATGGCAGGCATATTTCGACAGCACTTCGATCGCGGAGGAATTGATACAGGGAGAGCTGATCAATAAGGGATTTGTCGTTCTTGATAAGAATCAAAGAGCGGCTAATCTCGACAGATCGGTAGCCCAGGCGGCCATAGACGGCGACACAAAAGCTGCTCAGAAACTTGCAACCATGTACGGTGCGGACATTTTCATAACAGGAACTGTTGTGGGCAATGTAAGTGAGAATTCATTATATGGCGGCTTTCTTTCCGCGGCGGTGGATATGGCGATCAAAGCCATAAAAACCGACACCGGTGAGATCGTGGCAGCTGTCAGTGACTCGAAAAAGCTCGCGCCGGTAAGCAATAAAGTTACCGGAACGAACACCGTAATGAAGCAGCTCGCACCTGCTATTGTCGGCGCTCTTACAGATAAGCTGATGGCAAAGTGGCAGAGCGGCAACAAATATGTCCACATCACCTTGAAGGGTATTGGATACTCGCAATATGTCAAATTTGCGAATTTCCTCAAAACAAGGGTGCGAATGGTGGATAATGTATATAAAAGAGGTTTTACCTCCGGTGTGGCAGAACTCGATCTTGAAACCGCTAAAAGCGGGGAAGAAGTCGCGGAAGAACTCATTCTCCGTGAGGCCGATATCCCATTCAAGATAGAGATCATGGATGTCACCAGGAGCAGTATTACCCTAAAGAGGATACAATAAGAATGAAAAAGATCATTCTTGTTCTAGTGGCCTTATCCGCACTGTTATTTGTGCTGAAGGGAGAGATCAAGAAAACACCTGAACAGCTGGGAAAGGTGAACTTCATGAAGGGGAATGCGTTTTATACGCTTCCCCGTACTGAAGAAAAGATCCCCCTGAAGCTCAATATGAATATTCCTGTGAATGCTTCCATTTCCACGGACATTGCTTCCAGACTGGAGATCAAGACCAAGGATAATCATTTCATCCGTTTATGGGAAAGCACTTTGATAAGCTGTTTTTCCGTTAAGGTCGAAAATCTCACGATGAAGAAAGAGAACATGGAAAAAACGAAGGTCGTAATAAGCGTCAAGGTGGGAAAGATATGGAATAATCTCCTCAAGAACGCTACCGCATCCCGTTATGAGGTAAGCACTCCTCAAGGGGTCTGCGGAGTAAGAGGCACCATATACAATTCCACGGTAGACAAAGAAGGCAATACCAATGTAATGGTCTTTGAAGGAGCCGTGGCGGTCTCACCTGTTCCCGAGAGGATCAAAACAACATTCAAGGATACCTTCGGACAGCCTTATCAGATAGAACGGCCTTTCAAGAGGATAAAGAAGCCCTATCACCGCGTGACTAAAGAGCAGTGGGAAACCATTGTCGGATCAATGCAGATGATATCTCTTTCCGCTGACGGGGAGAGAAAAGAGGCGGAATTCTCCATGGAAGAGGCCTTACAGGATGACTTCGTAACCTGGAATGTAGAAAGGGACAAAGAAATAGTACGGTAGCCGCAAAGACCGGATGAAGAAAACCCTCATTGTCATATCAGGAGTGGTACTGGGAATTTTCCTGGTGCTGCTCCTTCTTATTATAACAGCCAATACAAAAGGATTTCAGCAAAATATGCTGAAGCGGTATACTCCCTACGACATCACATTCGATTCCATTAAGATCAATCCATTCGGATCGCTCATCGTAAAGAATGCATCGCTCAGCGATACCACGATGGCGGTTTCACACATTTTTGTTACCGTAAAATTTAAACTTTTCAAGGCCATTTTCAGGGAATTTAAATCTATTGTCTTGAAATGTGATCAATTTGTATTGAAAGAAGGGCCGCAGAAGGCCGAAAAGCCGCCGCTTGATATATTTCCATTACCCGAATTGAACATTCCCAAGATCACCATTAAGAAAATACAGTTGGATATCAATAATGTCATTATCGAAGGCACGGGAGAGCTTGAGGAGGTGAGCATTGCGGGGAATATCATTAACAGCAAACCGGACATATTCATGAAGACCGGGAAAATGTTTCTGCTCCAGGAGAAGATCACAGGAAAGCTTTCCACTCATATCAGCGGCGATCTGAATTCCATTACAACGATTACCGTCGATGGAGAAATATATTATGAAACCTACTGCCTTTCCATTGAAGACCTATCCCTGGATGCTTCTTTAAAAGAATACTCTTTCAAGGTTAACTCTCGGCTCCGATTGAAAGACCTGGGAGAGCTTCTTATGGAAGATCTTGAAATCCGGCTTTATAAAAAAGGTGCCGGCCTTAACCTCACAAAGGTCGTTTTAAATACTGACCCGATCTCATTTGAAGGGGCGCACCTGAAGAAATTCAAGTTTGATATGGATATGATCTCCGCGAATTTCGAACTTCCTGCAGCAGTCAGCATAAAAAAAGGAAATGTATGTGCGGATATTGAGGTCTCGTATATCAGCGAAGCCGTAGAAATAAACAAGGCTCTTCTTACCATTTCCGGTGGGGCGCTGAAAGATGTCTTTTCTTTTGAGATAAATTCAACCGTCCAAGGATCGCTCGGGGTTGATCCCTTCGAAGCCGGAATCCTTATTGCGGGAAAGGTGCTTTCTCCCGGCAAAAAAAATAAATATGAATTATCCCCTGAGATCAAAGGGTATTACATGAACAGCGAAGCACAATTGACCGGAGAAATTCGAGGAGATCAAAAAAAATTACATGCTGATCTAAAGATCGCATCCAATATCAATGAAACCCTGGAAGGTGTCCTCGTAGACATCGGATCTGAATTGGTATCTGAAATTGAATATTCATTTACCGGCGATTATTCCGCCGTTCTTGAGGGCGGAGTGAGCATACGAAAGGTGCAAAGTCCTGAACTTTACTTACAGGGAAATGAGATCGTTTTGGCAATTAGAGCAGATGGAAATACCACAAAACTTTCCTACACTGTTGATCTTGGACTTGATAAATTAGTGAAGTTCGCTTCTACGGGAGAAGTTGAGATCCCCGAAACCAAGGTATCGGGAGCTGTAATAGCACATATCGACGCGGGGAAACTCCCGCTAAAGGATCTGGGGGTCAAAGATATTGATATTGAAAGCGGATTTGTGGACTTGGATTTTGACAGGATCACCTATTCACCCGAAAACGGCTTCGCCGCCAAGGGCGCATTGAGCTTAAATGAGTTCGCCATTAAAGGCCCGGGATTTGAGGATATTTCTCCTTCGCTGCTCTTTAAAAACCGCATTTCCGTGGATCTGAAAGGAGATATCGAGCCCGAGCTGAAGATTATAGGAAAGCTGGCGGTAAACGACAGCTCAGCATTCATCTCAGCAGATTGCGGGCTATCGTACTCGATGAGTGATATCAAAGCCGCCGGCAACCTATCCGTGTCTTCTCCGGGAAGATACCGGCCGTTCTACCAGCAGTACCTTATCCGGGGAAAGGCAAATATCCCATTTGAGATCGCCCTGCAAATGGGAGATTCTGATTCATTTACCGCATTGGGAAGCTTCATTGCCCAAGAACTCTATGTATCGTCTGTCGACATAAGAATAAATTCTCTTTCCGGCGAACTAGCCTTTAAATACGATTCGGCGATAGCTGCAGATCTTTCACTTCCCGAACCGTTGGAGAGGCCGCTTGAAACACTTTCTAATTATGAAAGGTCCAAGCACAATCTCATGATTTCAAGATTGTATATTCAGGAATACTATGCGGAAGATATTAAAATGAAGGTCCGCTTTGATAATTATCTTGATCTCCCGGATATGTACTTTCGATTTCTGGGCGGAAACGGAATAGTCTCATTGACAGCGACGACCGGATTGGAGTTCTGGCTGAAGATGAACTTCACAAACGGATATGCCTACAATCTCTTGAAAGAAACTCCCAAGAATTACTCTAAGGAAGATTCCTTGATCAATATACATGCAAGCATCTTCGGAGAAATTGACGATCTTAACGGATTTTTGAAGATGCCCGGCCTTGGGCGGTCCGTGCTCTTGAATGTTCTTCAGGCAGTTGATCCCGAGGAGAAGGACCCACAGATAGAAAGTCTGAAGAACAAGGTGAAATTGCTTGGCTATTATCCTGAAACAATAGAACTCACTCTTGACGGCTCAACAGCATCTGTTTATGTTCCACTCAAGAAAAAGGGCTTCAATCCCATAAACATTCCCTTCTCAATACAGAACATCCCCATCAAGAAATTGATGAAAAGTATGATGAAAGAAAAATAGAACCCTGATAATCTTTGCAAAGAATTTAGAAACATTATTGTTATATATCGTTAGAAGGAATTTTATATATTGTGATGCAAAAAGAATGGCGGGAGTGACGAGACTCGAACTCGGGACAACTTTCCCGATGGCAATCGGGATGCTCTAATCCCTTTTTATCAATGTCTCAATATAGCTATGTGAATGCATCAATTTAAGTTCAACTTCCCTTTTAACTGCTTCTGAACGAGTGTCATATTTCTCTGAGTGAACCAATTTCCAGGGACCTCTATCTTTGGTTGCCTTCGAACGGTTATTATTATGACGGTTCAATCGGTCATCCAAGTTGTTGGTCGACCCAATGCAAACCTGCCAGTAGAGCTGCTTTGGATTATGTAAATATAGAATTTCATGTAAAAGGATTTTCGTCCATTATGATGGCGGGAGTGACGAGACTCGAACTCGCAACTTCCTGCGTGACAGGCAGGTGCTCTAACCGATTGAACTACACCCCCGCTTATCGTAATGGTGAACGAAAATAATTTAAAAGATCTATCCCAAGGAAGTTGCCAACCAACTTTCCCGAGGGAGAATGAGCGTAAAGGTTAATTATACTAAATTAATCAGTAATGTCAAGTTTTTACTTAATATTATGGGAAATATGGTATTCTAAGTAATCCGACCCCTTAGCACAAATATGATATGCATTGTGTATTTCAAGACTTTAGTTGAGCAGTCGCATCGCTTTTTCTATTTTGTACCAAATATTCTCTATGACTCAACAATAGGGAAGGCTTGTATAGCATACGAAATATTGTTATATTATTGGTGTGGAGTTCGCACAAAGGCTAACTATGTAAAATATCTGGTATTTGAATAAACGCGATAGTAGGAGGAATTAAGAATTATGGATCAATATAACATTTATTTATTTGTCCTTTTATTCGCAACGCTTGGAGATCTCTTGATACCCATTATTATTGCACTTAAATATCCCGGCTATGATCATTTCATCGATACTATCAGCACCTTGGGAACTAAAAATAGTCCTGTACAGAAATATCAGTGCTGGAATCTTAAACTTGTTGGGATACTTTTTATTGTATTTGCCATAGGACAAAGTTTGGCATTTGAGCAAATAAAATGGAGCCATACATTATATATTCTCGGCATTATTTTATTCGGATCAGGAACAATTATTGCCGGATTCTTCCAGGAAGATCCGAGCGGTACCAAGGAAACTGTTTCCGGCAAAATTCACGGTATTGCATCAGGTATCGGATTCCTGTTTTTGATCCTGAATCCTTTATGGGCTCTTTGGATAAATGGCCTAATGGATTTAAGGGTTGTGAATTTGATATTCCTAATATTTGCCGCGTTATCGTTTACGCTTTTCCTCTTATCGGAAAAGAAGGAAACAGGTTTTTTAAAATATACCGGATTGTTCCAAAGAATTAACCTGGTAATTCTATACGGAAATATTGTATTGAATTATATCTGGCTGAACAAAGGGGGCTAAATCCTGACCCTCAGTGCACAAGTGCACAGGAGCATAAAACTTCACTTGTAACAGATTGGAAAAAATGGATTCTTCAGAATTATGGAGAATCTGGATGGATTATCCGTCTGGAATTTTCTTTTCCGCCCTTTCTCGTATTTCCTGTCCCCTTCGCCTGATATTTTGTCAACCAAAATAGGGACGGAGGTTGTTTATGTTGCATTTTGAGTTTATTTTTAGTATCAAGAACTCCAATGGGTATGTTCGTATGTTCGTATATACGAACATACGGGAACAGGTAGATAATAAAGAAGAGATGTATCCTTCACACAAGGTCCAGGTTGACAAATAGAGAGGATAACTGAACTTCTAAATAATTCAAGGTTAAAAGGTAGAGAAAGATGGATTCCTGCTTTCGCAGGAATGACAAAATGCAATGAATAATAAGTTGACTCGCCGGACTGTTGCGCAGACTTCTTGCGAAGTTCGAGATAGGGATGTTTCAAATTTTTGCCACTTTCTTATATTTGTGGCATTATTTTGCCGTAATTCGTGCCTTTTTGCTAAATGTACAATTCAATGAAATCTTCCCGAAACATGGTGCGAGCTCTAATAATCGCAGGTCTGAAGTAAGGATGAAATGGTTTATCGGGTGATATTCCCGAATATGTTACCCCTTGCAAAATAGGATAAAATTTGCTACATTAAACCTTCATTACGCCCGTAGCTCAGCTGGATAGAGCGTTGGACTGCGGTTCCAAAGGTCGTGGGTTCGAATCCCGCCGGGCGTGCCATGGAGAGGTGCCGGAGCGGTTGAACGGGACGGTCTCGAAAACCGTTGAACTCGCAAGGGTTCCGGGGGTTCGAATCCCCCCCTCTCCGCCATTCGAATATACTGTATTCACATAAATTACTTCGATTTTCATCGTAACCGTTACTTTCCTGTATATAAACTTGGAGAGGTAGAAGCATAAACTGCTTTATGCTTCGGGGGGATTCGAAGACCGCAGACTGCCTCCGTGGCAGTCGAGGGGCGGGTCGCGAAAAACTGAGTTACGCGAAGTTTATTTGTGACCGAATCCTCCCCTCCCCGCCTGAATAAATTTGGTTTTCATATACTCCATAAAGAGAGTTACCTTTTTTGAATCGCTCGGCTTGGCGATAAATGGGGTCAGATCCTTTGCAAGGTGATCGAAATCATAATCCTTGCAATGATCAATTAATTTCTCCTTAAGATCATCCATGTTTTCTATATTAAGCTTCTCCGATAGATATTGCATATCCGGTTGAGTTCTACCGTGTAAATATACTATGTCAAAGAAATCACGGCCCATTGGCCTTGATCGTGTAAAAACCGCACATATCTTTTGAGAAAGCAGTAGATCTTGAGGAACTACAAGAATATTTGTGAAAACTTCAAATATATTGATCAATATTTTTTCCGGAGTATAGTTATAATCTTGTGGTTCTGTATCGAATTGAATATCCAATTTTGCATCCAAATGTCCTGTAATGCCCATACTCGAAAGTAATTCTAAAAATTTGAAATGGCACTTAAACGCTTTTTTTGTGGTCACTTTTATTTCTATTTTATATCCTTCCAGACTTAGTTTTTTCTGTACTAATTCTGTAAGATCAACGAATTGCTCTTTTGTAATGCATAGATTATCAAAATCAAGATCCTCAGAAAATCGCGTATTTCCGTGAATGATCTTTATAGCGGTTCCGCCCATGAATACAAGCTTTTTGCTGTATTTAGAATCGTAAATTATTTCTAGTATTTTATACTGCAAATACTCCCTTAAGATATTTTTTTTGAACGGCCTTAAATTCTCAGGGAAAAAACTGCTTAGATGTTCAATATCTATCATTTTTTAAAAACCTCAATAATCTATTTATTCTCAGTGACAATTTATTTTGCGCGAAACGAGCGACATAACTCTTAAGTTTATATTCATCAATATTATCCCAAAATACCTCTTGGTTAAAGCGTAATTCCGAAAAATCCTTTTGCGAATTATAGTGGGGATTCAAATACAAAAAATCGAGGATGGATTTTTCAAAATCAGATATTTTATATGCAATATTATCACTTTGTATAATTTCATACCCAAAAAATAATTCGGGCTTCATGGCTCTATAGTAGAATTGTCCTATATCCGTTTCAAAGCTATACTTCCGCCTTGAAGAAACCGATGTAATCGTATAAACACTTTCAGGGATCAAATTATGATAGGACAATGCCATTTCAAGCGACACATATGACGGTGAATATATTCGATTTGCTATGCAATATAAAGCGGCATCGTCAATTTTTATATCTGAAAACATATAGTATTTGCTGATAATCTTTCTGATATATCCTTTTTTTTGCCATTCGTTTAATCGGGAATGATAAAAGGTTCCATCTAACTTTCTTATATCGGCCAGAGAAAACACCGTATAATTTGATAATTCTTGTCTAAGCTCTAAATATCTCATAATAATTCGCATTTGTACGATATTCCGTACATATAAGAATTATATAACATATATTTATGAAAAAGTCAATACATTCCTTATTTAATCAAAATACGCGGACAGCACATATTGATATACCATGCGATGGGTATTAAAGAAAGAGCCGTTGAATCCGATTGAATTCTGCATAATTCGCATCCAGCCCTCTCTATTGTCGTAATACATAGGAAGAATGACATTTTCAAGTTTATCGTAGAGGTTTTCCAATTCTTTGGCTCTGGAATTTACCGCTGCCGGCTTTCCGATGGACGGCCGTTCATTGATCGACCACCCCGTGACATTCTCCACATGACCCTCAAGCCACCATCCGTCCAATATGCTCAGATTAGGAACGCCATTGACACCTGCCTTCATTCCACTGGTACCGGAGGCCTCTTTCGGCGGTTGAGGATTATTGAGCCAAAGATCGACTCCTGCAACAAGTTTTTTCGCCAGCGCCATATTATAATTCTCAAGATACACCACATTCATCTTGTCAGAAAGCTCTGCCATCGCCTTTTTTATCTCAATAATGATCTTTTTTCCTTCGTGATCCTTCGGGTGGGCTTTACCGGCAAAGATCACTTGGAGGCCTCCAGAGGATTCAGCGATCTTCCTTATTCTATCCTTGTCGGAGAAGAACATATACGGTCTTTTATACGCCGTGATCCTTCTTGCAAAACCTATGGTGAATTTTTCCCTGTCAAAAGAAAGTCCGTACTTCTTGTTGATACCAGATACCAGCTCTCCCTTTGCCTCGTGATGAGCTGCCCATATCTCCTCTAAGGGAATATTGAAGGCATTGCGCAAAGTGAACGGATCTTTTTTCCATTCCACTAAGTACTTGTCAAAGAGCCTTTTCATGGGCTCCGAAGACCAGAAAGCGGTATGTATCCCGTTCGTGATCGAATCTATTCTAAATCCGGGAAACATTTCTCTTGATATCTCGCCGTGTTTCTTGGCGACCCCGTTGATATATTTACTGGAATTCAATGCCAGGAGAGTCATGTTCAATCCTTCTCCGGGACACATTTTTTTATATTCCGCTTCGGTAAGATAATCACCCAGCAACTCTTTCACCAGATCGATGGCGAATTTGTCATGACCTGCCGGAACAGGGGTATGCGTCGTAAATACGCATCTGTTGTGAACCTTCTTCTCCACCTTCTCGTCAAAAATATCCCAGGTGCCGTCATCGGTCAGATCCTTTCTCAGCTCTAGGGTCAATAATGCGGAATGGCCTTCATTCATATGATATTTCGCGATATCATAATAACCGAGCTGCTTCAGGATCCGATACCCCCCGATACCCAGAATGATCTCCTGTGAAAGGCGGTATCTTCGATCTCCGCCGTATAAGCGATGTGTGATCTTGCGCATCTCCGGGGAATTTTCTTCCAGATCTGTGTCCATGAAATAGATCGGGACCAAGTGGCCGCCGATACCCTGAAGATCGTAGCGCCACGCCCTGACTATGACTTCTTCTCCGTTGATCCTCACGGTCACCCGCTGTTTCACTTCCTGCATGAAGCGTGAGATCTCCCACTCGCATGGTTCTTCTATCTGCATTCCTTTATCATCGAATTTCTGAATAAAATACCCCTTGTTAGAGATCAGGGTAACACCCAGGATCGGAACTTCAAGGTCTGCGCACGATCTCAGCGTATCACCCGCCAGAATTCCTAATCCTCCGGAGTATGTGGGAATTTCTTCGTGGAAGCCGATCTCCATACTGAAGTATGCGATCTTCACAGTGTCCTTGTACAATTGTTTCATTTTATGTATTCCGTATTCCATATTTCCTCTTTATCATGGATAATTATATAACATTACCATTTTCGGTTCAAGTGGAATGTCCAGAAAGGGAAACTTTCTGGACAGTGCACAAGCGACAAGTGCGCAAGGCACAAGTAATGCTGAGCTTGCTCAGTAAGTCTGAAGTGTGAGGTGGAGATGAAGCGATAAAAGCAGTACGAGGTACGATGTGCGATGTACGAAGTGGAAAAAGAAACACATCCGTAACCGGAAAATCAATATTTCGTTTAACCCATTAATTTACCTGTCACAATCATATCACGCCGCACCCCAAACCAGATATGGGACATGTCGTACGCCGTAGGCGTTCGTCTGTCCCGATGTAAAAGTTCCAAGCAAAGAGTTGACAGGAAGCGAAGCGTGTAAACTCTTTGCCCCGTTAGAATCACACGATAACATTCTCCACACCTATTTTTCTATCTTTACATACCGCAGTGGGAATGCGGCATTCCTCGTGCCTTGAATGAAGAAATAATACCATCAGCCATTGTTACCGTCTTTATGGATCAGAGCACTATAGCAAAGACGGATCAAAACTCCATCAAATAATCTTTATTCAATTGTCAATTTAATATTGACAATTAGAGGATAGAAGAAAGAGATTATTATCTCGGATGGTATTTCTCAACTTGGAGCCTTGAATCTTTGAACTTTTGAACAATTATATTCCACTCGTACCTCGTTCACATTAAATCCTCTTTAAAGTCAATGACAGTCACGCCCTTGATTTGTTAACCGATATATACTATAATTCTAATGCTCGGATTCATAAATACGATGACAGTCGTTCACAAGTGAACGAGGTACGAGGCATTAAGAAGTGTGAAGTCTGAAGTGTAAAGTGGGATAATACAATGGAGAAATGGAGAACAAAGCAATATCCATACCCTGTCTCTCTTTCATTCTTCATCCTTCATTTCCTAACTTGTCGCTTGTGCACTTGTGCTCCTATCAGCCATTGTCACCGTATTTATGAATCGGAACACAAAATTAGGAGATATAAATGAATAAGAGCCAAAAGAGTATTTTGATCTTTGAGGCGATTCTGCTCATTGTCGGGCTGGGGATTTATTTCCTTATTCCTGAAAAGACAATCGACCTTTCAGATCTCCAATTCCGGTTCGAAGAATCCATACAACAATACAATAAGATCCAATCAGTAGATTACTCCATCGTCGCGACAAGGGTATTGCTTCTTGATAAGCGGTCTGATGAAATTGAAGATCTTTTCAATGACAAAAAGGCCACATATGAGGAATTGAGCTCCCTTATCTCAATGTTCGAGCACGAGATCAAGGATATTATGGGATTAAATGAACTTTACGAAAGAGGATTGAAGCAATTACAGGAAACCAAAGGCCGACTGAATAAATGGGTAATTGTAAATCAAGATACCATCGATTCTTCAGCCTCGATCTCTTCTGAAGTCGATACTGTACAGAAATTTTTTAAATCCGTGGAAGCGAAGTTCGTATCCGCAAATTCCGAGGAAGAAGTGAAGTACGCAGTTGAAAAAATGGCTGAAATAAAAGGGAAAATATCATACTTCAATACCTTGGTCAGAGATCAGGAAAAAAGAAATTCGGATAAGAGGCGAAGCAATGCCGCTTATCAGAAAAAGGTGGATGAGAGAAAAAGGCAAGAGGCATTGGCGAGAAAGAAAGCGGAAGAATTAAAGAAAAAGGAGGAGGAGGCCGAGGCTAAAGCCCTCAAAGACCAGAAAGAGGAGAGCGTGGGAAAGACCTCCAGTGCGAAATTAACCTTTCGGGCAATACCTGAATACCCCATTCGAATGAGGGAGATGGGATTCGGAGGACAAGTCAAGATCAAGGTAACCGTCGGAACCGACGGTAAGCCCAAGAATATCAAGATATTAAGAAGTTCGGGTAACGATACCCTGGACTTCAACGCTGAAAAAGCCGCTGAGAAATGCCGATTCGCACCGGCATATCAGAATGGCAAACCAATTGAAGAAGATTTCATTATCCCTTATGACTTTTCACCGGATGAATAAAATACTCTTTTTCGCCGTTTCTTTATTTCTGCTGTCAAATTGTACAATTACATTGAGGCCCAGGATCGATGTAAGTGTAATTGATGTTACGGACTCATTGGAAAAACAGATCCTCGGCGAATTCAAGATCATCGAATCTAATTATTTATATATAGACGAACCGTCCTCAAAGGTAGAAACTGACGGCTCAAAAGTAGACACGGACTTCTATAAGGCTATGAAAGAGAGGATCTATTTTTCTGATATCATTGACGATTATAAGATGAAACGCCTGGTTGGCGAAGGTGCGGATGGATTACTGCGCGTAATCGAAAGCGAGATCTTTATTAAGGACTCACTCCTTTTGGAAGAGGTTACAGAAATAGTGGACATCGACAATAGAGCAAGGAAAACAATAGTGGAATATATTGCGGAAAAAAACAAAGAGCAAAATAATATTGACTTCTATTGGAATACTTTTCACAAGATCAGCGTGAAACGCTCACCTACTGGCACGCTTTTTGAGGAAGAAGGGGTATGGAAAGAAAAATAAAATTTTGGATCATTTGTTTCTTGGGAATATTATTGCTGAAGGGATTCGTTTTTGTTAACCTTGTCGATATTGAAGGTCAGAGAATTAATCTGAGAAATAGCACAAAGGGCAAGGTCATACTTCTTTCATTTTTCGCGACCACCTGCAAACCATGTGAGAAAGAACTCCCTGAGATCAATGAGATGCTCACGAAATTGAACAGTTCTAAATTGGAATTCATTCTGGTATCCGAAGACGGTTCTGATGTTTCGTCCGACACGATCACTGCATTCTTAAAGCCGATATTCAATGATAAAATGCCCAAGATATTGAGAGATATCTATCATCAGCAGTACCAATTGAACGCCGATAAAGGCTCCCCCGTCTCCATCCCCCGCAATGTTATACTGGTAAATGGGAAAGCAGTATTGGATATCCGCGGATTTCATGAGGATTCTATTCAAAAGATACAGTCTGTACTTAAGAAGCAATTGACCGCAAGCGCGAATAAAAAACGCTCCGTCTATCGTCTTGATTTTCACTCACAGGGAATGGAAGAAGCCGGTAAAGCACAATATATCTCTCTGGTCAAGGCCTTCTGCGCAAGTCATAATGTGATCGCGAACGAAAGTTTAACCGATACTTCGGCTGACATTTTGAGATTTGAGATCAATCTAAATTTTCTAATGATTTTAAATTTTCAAGTATTTTTATAATATCACTTTTACTAAAGAGATTACCAGTCGGATTGTTCGGATTGATTATTAAAGCCGTCCGAAAGTCCTCGATCGCTGCGCCCACATCACCCAGCCTGTAGTAAGCCCAACCCTGCCACAGACGTGCTTCCTCGGCTTTCGCTGTGCGCTGGAGTGTCGCCTCTGTCAATGCGATTACGTCCTCTGTCCGACCTGAATGGAAATAGGCGATGTAGGGACCGAATTGGTAGCGGGTGAAGCGCCAGGGCAACCCCAGAATCAGCGCTGTGTCATATGCATCGGCGGCATCACTGTATCGCTCAAAGTACACCAGGTTTGACCCCAGATTAAACCAGGAAAATTCGTCCTCGGGATCAAGCTCTATCTCACGCTGCGCTCGAGCCAATGCCCGTTCGCGGTTCACATCTACATCGAAATCCGGACCCAATATTGATTCGAGCGGCGCGGGATCTGCCACAGGGTAGACATACATTAACACGTGATTAAAGGCTTTCCAAGCCTCCTCAAGTTCGGCATATGTAATTTCCCGGTCTGGGCCGATGAATGAGTCCTGACCCACAAAAACCTGTCGCGAATCGTCGTATCCCGTAAGGACCATATAATGACCCGCCCAGCCGTTGTCAGGACCGTCGCTCACGATAACATATCCCTTTTCAACCACAACCGGGTACCCCATCGCCAGAAATCGCTTTAAGGTCTCGATCGTCCCGCCCACACGAAAATCGGCTTCCAACCAACCGGCTCGATTGCGAACGAAATAGATCATTTCTTCGATGTTGACGTTCTTGTCCCCGCGATCAGGTTTTACGAGATCCGAGATCTCGAATTGATCTCCCTCCCAGCCAAAGTAGCGCAGGGCAATCGCCAGCGTCGCCGGCCCACAATTGTTCCAATCCTGCTTCTCCCATTCGGGGGATGGTAGGCTCACCGACACCGGCAACGGAGTGGGAGTTGGCATGGACGTTGGACTCAAGGCGGGCTCCTCGACGGCTTC
>JAIVYW010000002.1:0-22019 GCA_048635215.1 Candidatus Atribacteria bacterium | reverse complement strand
AATGTTTTGGTTCATGTGTTCTGACTCTGAGCACTAAAACAAGTGAGGTGTACACTATGTTAGAAGTCATAGTATTTCGGATAATCGAACTTATTAAGGAGATCACAGAATTTTCTTTTGGAGTAATACTGATTTCTTCCCCTGTCCTCTTGATCGGCTTACCGCTCCTCATTATTAATTTACTTGCCGATAACAAGAATGATTTTGAAGGGTATTCCTCTTCAGAGCAGAGTAGCTCAAGTAATAACGATAGCGCAGAAGAGAAAAGTTATCGAAGTACTTCCTCTGGCAATTATAATTCCCACGAGGAGGATCGGCAGAAAACATCACGGGCCTATAACGGCATTGATCCATATACAATACTGAATGTTTCCAAATATGCTATGCGGAGCGATATCAAGAGCGCGTATAGAGAAATGGCAATGAAATACCATCCTGACAGATTATCGAATAAGAGCAGTGCGGAAAAAGCCGCAGGTGAAGCAAAAATGAAGCTTATCAATGAAGCATATATTACCCTGAGAAAGAGCTATGGATTTTAATAACTACCTTAACCCTTTTAACGAACTCTTACTCAAAACATACTGTACCGAATGAACATTAACCATACAACAATTTCCCATACCGCTATAAATTGAGCGATAGTTGCCATGGTTCTATATTTCTTCGGAGTTCCAAGCTCTGGATATCGCTTTATCAGACTTTTTGCCTTTGCTCCTCTGTACAATGCCGCAAATCCAAGAATGAGCCCAAAGAATGCTATTCCGATAAGAGCTTCGATAAGAGCGGTATTGGCTTGCTTCCTGATCTCCTTTTTAACATCGTAACGAGGTTTGTCCCCTTCACCGTTATTCTCTCTATTTGAGACATCCTCTTCTGATCTCAATGGATCCGGATAATTTGGCCCATAAGGGTTTCCCGGCCGTTTTGGTGGCTTTCCGGAGCGTCTATTCTTCAAACCGGAATAAATAAAAATAGCAACAGCAACAATAATTATATAAAACAGAACACTCATACTAGGCCTCCTTGGGGCAGCTTTTCTTCTTGGGACTCGCGGATAGTTGCAAAATTTTCGCCGGCTCTTTGATGGAGCGCCGGGGAGAAGGGGGAGTCGGTAATACGGGATGCGAACTCTTAGAGGAAGAGACCGAATAGCGCTCATACTCATCATTGGGAGGATAGTAGTGATACTCTGGCTCCCGCTTTACATATGTCCTCGGTTTTTCCGTATTTGATACGGGAGCAGGGTTTGTCACAGGATCACTTTTCGGCTCCTTGACTTTTTTTCGATCATTTTTAGGGATAAAAAATGTATTGATATTCTTACCCCGCAAGTATCCTACAAGAAATGCCAGTGCCATAATAACAAAACTAAGTATCAAAAATCCAATTACCATATCTCACCTCCAATGTTAAACAACATGCAAGGGTTGCTCGATACCTCTTGACTATATAGTATCAATAATCATACCCACGCGTATTCCCCTATATTGCCATCCTTACACACCTCTCTCGAAAAGGACCCTTGAATTACTGCACAATATTTGTGCACTGCGCTAATCCTTCGTCATCCGTTGGTTGTGTATATACTGACACATTGGATTTATTACTCTGGTCTAGGATTTGCATATTATACTTGGAGGTATTGATGATGAGCATCATTGATTATTTCATCTTGCTATTGATCATTTGCATTATCAAATATGTTGCGATAGCCGCATTCACGCTCCTGTTTTACGCAATCCAAGCAATATATTTCTTAATAGCTGCTCCGATCAAAGCTATTTGCGCTATTGTCAAATACTTCAATGGCCTCGGTGCACAAGCGCGGTCAAAGAAAGAGGCAAAAACGGAGGATACTCGCGAGAGCCAGGATTCTCATAACTCGAGAGCCAGCTCAAACAGCTCATATAGTAGTGACAGCAACAGCAATTATAAGGAAACCAGATCCTCAGGAAATGATGATAGGGCTTCTGAAGAGAATACCGCCCGCTATATCAGGCACAAGGATCCTTACAGCGTCATGGGCATCTCACATAGTTCTACCCTTGACGAAGTAAAGAGGGCATATCGTAAAATGGCAATGAAGTTCCATCCAGATCGTTTGGCCAATGCAGGCAAGGCCGACAGGAAAGCAGCTGAAGAAAAGATGAAAGAGATCAATCTGGCATATATCACTCTGCAGAAAGATTTCAGTAACATATTCGCATAAAGGAGGAAGCATATGGAAGGATTGGAATATGTAAAATTTATAGTACCCGCTTTCATTATCGTATTCAAAATAATCTACATAATTTGTGAAGGGGTGGGGGGATTTGATAGCTCTGCGTGTTATACCCCGCAAGATGCACCCAGGGAATCTTCACAAAAAAAGAAGCGGAAAAGCTCTCTGCATATAACTACAACCGAATATAGAAAAGGGCGTTACTTCACAGTTAACAACAGTGAGCAAAAGAAGCGATCCCGTTATGAGGATAAGAAGGTTTTCAGCAACTCACAAAGCCCATACGATGTTATGGGCGTAGTCAGGAGTGCGGAATGGAGCAAAATACAGCAGGCCTTCAGGAAATTGGCAATGATACACCACCCGGACAGACATGTAAATGGAAATGCGGCAGAAAGAGAAGCCGCAGAGAAGAATATGAAGATCATCAATAAAGCTTACATCACATTAAAGAAACGATATGAAAAGAACTGACGGAATATGTGTCACGTGTGACGAATAAAATATTGTTCAAAAGTTGAAATGTTCAAAGTTGAGAAAGAGGTCCACTGCGAAGCGTGTCACTTGTGCACTGCGAAGCGTCATTATTCATTGTATTCTGTCATTCCTAGGCGCATGACCTTGGGAACCACGATTACATCGGGGAGCGAGTAATTCATCTCCATTCCCTTTTCTCCACTTCGTACTTCGCACCTCGTACCTCGTACTGCATTTATCACCTCGTACTTCGCACCTCGTACCTCGTACTGTTTTTATCACTTCAGACTTGCTGAGCAAGCTCAGCATTGCTTGTCCCTTGTTCCCTTCTCCATTGTTTTCTACCTCTTGTCAACACCAGGGAAGATCAAATCATATGATACACTTCGACCCTTTGCCCTGTTCTGCTTCAATACTTTTTTTTCTACCAGATCTGCAATCTCTCTATAAGCCGTGGCTCGACTTAATTTAGTCATGCTCACATACTTTCTCGTGCTTAACCCTCCCTCAAATCCGCCAGGTCCAGCGTCCAGCAAACGATTTAATACCTTTTTCTGATTTTCATTAAATGCCGTCTGCGCATGCCTTTGCCAGAAAAGAGATTTCTGCAATATATTCACAATAGAATCTTCCGAATCCTCTAAGGCATGAATAAAGCAATTCAGAAACCATTCGAGCCAATGGGTTATATCCATACTGCCTTTCTGGCTCCTCTCCAATATGTCGTAATACGCCTTTCTTTCAGCCATAATTCTGCTGGAAAAAGAGTAGTATCTTTGGGATATTTCTTCATCTTGGGCTAATGCCATATCCGTCAACGCACGGGCAACTCTGCCGTTACCATCCTCAAATGGATGTATGGTAACAAAATATATATGCGCGATTCCAGCCCGCAATAAGCCGTCAAGCGCCCCCTTTTCATTCTTCCACCATTTCATGAACAGCTTCATTTCAGATGGTATTCTTTCGCAGGGAGGGGCTTCATAATGAACTGTTTCTTTCGTTAGCCGCCCTGAAACCACTTGCATAGGGTTTTTACTCCTCCAATTCCCAGCATCTATCTTAATTAATCCGGAATATCCGGTTGGGAACAATGCAGCCTGCCACGATTTGATACGACTCAGAGTAAGAGGCTGATCATATTTATCAGTGGCATCAAGGAGCATCTCTATCAGTCCGTCCGCATTTCGGTCAGGATTCTTCAATCCCGCGAACGGTAAGCCTAACTTTCTTGCGATTGAAGATCTTACTGCTTCCCTATCAAACCACACCCCCTCAATGGCAGCGGTTTTCATAGTTTCTTCAGTTAGGATTTCTGCTCTGGATTTCTGCTTATAATCAAATCCCAACCCCGCTATCTTACTTATCAATTTACCCTGCGCCAGCCTTGCTCTACTTAGAGAGTTGATGATATCATCACTTTTCCATTTAAAATTTGGCCACTCTTTTAACTCCCATATATACTTCATAAGGCCTCCTAATCGCTTCGTGCTTTGATACGATTATAACACATAATCGCTTCACAATCAACAATTTCTACACTTGATACCCGCAAGTAGAAGATAGAACGCAAAGGAATTCTTATTCCAAACGATTTCTCGGCTATGGGTGTGTTTCCCTTTCCACTTCGTACATCGCACCTCGTACCTCGTACTGCTTTTATCACCTCGCACTTCGCACCCCGTACCTGCTACTTCCACCTCGTGCTCAGTCTGCGAAGCAGGCTGTTGGGTCTACTGCGTATTGTCCCCTTTTGCAACAAATGCAACGAGCGTACCCGTCTCGAACTACTCTTGCAGTTCTTTAATCTTATACGGCATCCAACCGAAGTTAAACACTCTTATTTTGGAGGAATAGAATACTCCATCCAACTTGACATTCCATTTCTGTCTCTTTGTCCACTCCATTTCACCCTTTTCATTCCTCTCTGGAATCCCAATTTCTTTGGGATATACTTTTACTACTTTAGGTGATCTCCACATGATGCCTGGTGGGATTTTTATATATTTGCCATTATATTTAATTTTCATTGTTCCGGTATCATCAACGGAGACTACACTTATATCAGGGATTTCAGCTAAGTCATTATAGTCATAAAACCCGGATTTGGAGATACATTTATTCAAAGGCAACTCCTCATGTCCGCTAACGTGTTTCACTGTAACACTATGATCATACATCCTATTCTTACCTGTTACGAAATTAAGAAGGCTACGACCAACCAGATATTTGATTTCCGGATAAAGAGCTTTCGCTTCTATATTAATAATAGCCGAAAGGGATTTCCTGGGTTCAAAGTATAACTTAGGATCCCGGAAAACCAGATTAATGGTGTTGTCAACGAAATCAAGAGATATGCAGCTTTTAAGAGGTTTGATATGCAATTCCATTCGCGGTGCATAATTCGTATCATACTCCACAACAATTTCCATGTAGTGAATTGGATGATCTCCAATTCTTTCGTTCTTGTCGTTTGAGGGAGAATAATGTTTTATCTCGGAAAGAACCTCTTCCCTTGTGCGAATAATAACATCATCAAATCTATCTTCCGGCTGAGAAGTGTATTGACAGATAAAATCATCATCACTCCAAGGGTTTTGATCAGGAATATCCCCGAATTCTTCTTCGGGTTTTTCAACATATGTCTTTACACCCTGTTCAGCACTCTCTTTTTTCTCAACCTTCTTTTCAGCCCCCTGCTTCCCACAAGAAACCATTCCGAGAAGCATGATGATGAACACAAGTAGCAAGAGTAAATGTTTTTTCATAATTGCTCCTTATGATATTTCATGAAACTCCTAAAATAAATCTATTTAATTATAACTGTTATTGTGTTTTTTTCAAATCCCCAATGTTCTTTTGGGATAATCCGTTGGAAAGAGCTTCATCTAAAGGGATCTATCGATCGGGTTTCCGAGAACGATAGAGAACATATATTTCCGTTCGGAGGAAGGAAGGACGGACAAGAGCAAGGATCGTATGTGCACATTCTATAGTCAAACAGTCGTTTTACTGTTTGACTACAGATTCAGGATTCTGGTTGCTTCAGTACAACAGTCGTTTGACTGTTTGACTATGATTCCGGGCTGTGAAATGTCAAAGAAGTCAAAACCCGTCCCTAATCTGAAGGAATAGGTGATAAGTGTCTAGTGTCCGTAAAGTACAATCCTCTATTCGTCATCAAGAGAAACATGTTTCTCTTTCTTTCGATGGTACTTCGTCTTGTCCTTGAATGTTTTAGAAGGCGGGATCGGTCCGATGGTCTCTCTGGCTCCCTTTTTGATCTTCTTGGAAAGTTCCTTTTTCTTGTCTTTTTTCTTTCTTCTCTTCTTTGCTCTCTTATTCTTCTTCTTACTCATAATTATCCATTATCCATTTCCCCTGATCGCTGGTGCTTTGCGAAGCATCACCTCGCACTTCGCACCCCGTACCTGCTACTTCCAACCTCGTGCTCAGTCTGCGAAGCAGGCTGTTGGGTCTACTGGTTTACTGCGAAGCGTCATTGTCAATTGTCCATTGTTAATTTCTTTTTACCCACCTACAACCCTATCACCCTATCAACTTATCACCTGTTCGATGCTCTTGTCCACTGCGCAGCATACCCACTTTACACGTGAATACTTGTCCCTGGGACATTGGATCGAGAGAAATCAGTAGATTCTCTTCAAGAGTGGAGAATTATAAATATCCGAGGGAGCTACCACCAGTTCATCCTCCGGGAAATTGCCCTTATAGCGTTCCTGAATTATTCTGGCAACTTCTGAAGACGATAGATCATAGTCGGCAAATCTCTTCAATTCACACAATTTAATACCCAACCCGTAATAATATACTTTCCAAACCAATTCCGAGCAGTATATTTCATCATCACTCCACAAAAATAATGAATCATAACTCTTCCCTTGGAGAGTTTTCGCATATTCTACTGCTTTTGTTATTTTGCTTGTCAGATCGTCCGGAAAGGTCTTTAAACGCATAACAATATACTTCTTGCTCTCACCCCTCGCTCGCCATTCCTTCAAGGGAGTAAATGTAGTAGTATTGATCGCTTCAAAAACGAAGATCTCACCATCTATGAAATAAATTATTCCCATATGGGTCAATTCTGAATCCGTAGCATTTGACACGGCGGTGCTTTGCGAAGAAACGGAATGCTGAAAAACTATATCACCATCAAGAAACTTCCTCTTGCATGATGATAGCATTGCGGCAGTGAGCACTAAAACCATTAAAAATAATATAGATGCTCCTCTAAAAGTACCTTTCATTGTTTATAAGACCAAATCCAGTCTTTTGAAATACTAGAATTTCCCTTTTATTATTTTTCAAGAATTTTTACTTTTACTAGGATTAGGATAACAAGAAGTATCGTAATGAAGAGTAAAAGCAAAATCCCACATGTTGATAGGAAAACGCCCAGAGCCCATCTTAAAGCAAGCGCAGAAGCCTGAAGAAATGTCATCGCAAAAGTAATATCATGCTCACTCAAAGTAAATTTAACAGTACAGAATTCATTTTCAAAATCATAACTTCCAAGATTTACTCCCAATTGCTGGAGTTCGCTCTTTATTGCGAATAACGTCTCTTGAAGCTTGATCTTCTCCTCGATCTTTCCTTGCTGTCCCTCCAACTTCTTGATGTTAGCGTATTTGTTCTCAAGGGATTTTACACTGGCCATCATCTCCTGATATTCATTGGTCATATCTGTTTTACTTACATCCAAAGTCTGCAATTTCCCGATCTTTTTTACCTCTTTTACAAATTTTTCGAAGTCGCCTGGTTTCACTCCTATTGATAGAGAAAGGCTTCTGCCGCCCTTCTTTTCATCTTCTTTTTGCAATTGAATAATGCCGGTGTACTCCTCGACTATGGTGAATGTTGCAGCTTTATCTTTTTCAAAATCCTTTGTCCTTGCATAAATATCTGCAACCATTTCATATTTCTGCTCAATCTGGAATTGTTGTCTCTTAACCGGAGAGTACGTCTTCTTCACCGAAGCAAAGTTCTTTCTTGCGCTATATCCGAATGAATAGCTCCTATCAACTATGCCTGAAGATGCCATCACTCCGGCATAAGGAAATGCGAGAGTAAAGATCAATTGAAAAAGGAAAAGGGCAAGAAAGTACACAGCCGACACCATAATTCCACTAAAAAAGTGTTTTTTCATCGTATCACCTCCGAATGTGTTATTTTACTCTAATCACGATACATTTTCAAATTGCTGCACTTGATAAAGGTAATAAGTAAAGACACGGTACCTTATCCGGTACCTTATCGCCGCGGACGCCCGTACCTGCTCCGCTCACCCTTTGCTGCAGGATGTGAAGATGATGTCTTCTTTTTATTATATGCCCTGCCCTGCGGGTGGTCCTGTTTCGGCGCTTTGTAATCGAAGCCTTCGAGAGTTCTTCTTTCTATCCTGCTTCCCATTATTCTCTCGAGTTTTTTTATCATCTGCTCGTCGTCCGGCGTAACAAGGGTGAAAGCATCACCGGTCTTTTCTGCCCTGCCTGTCCTTCCGATGCGGTGTATATAATCATCGGGAGTAGAGGGCATATCGAAATTGATCACATGCGATACATCTTCTATGTCAAGCCCTCTCGCGGCAATATCCGTTGCTGCCATGATCCTGTAGGCCCCGGTCTTAAAACCCTTGAGCGCTTTCAATCTCTGGGGCTGAGAACGGTTGCTGTGAAGGCTGGTCACCGAGTAACCCATCTTCATGATCTTTCTCATTACACCGTCAGCGCGGTATTTCGTCCTTGTAAAGATAAGGACCGATCCCGTATCCGCTGTTTTGAGTATCTCTAAAAGGAGTTTCGCTTTCAGATGTTGCTGAACGGGAAAAAGAGAGTGCGCCACTGTGGTGGCAGGTTTGCTCAGTCCCAATGCAATCCGTTTCGGGTTTGTAAGAGTCCTTTTGGCCAGCGCCTCTATTTCAGGCGGAAATGTTGCCGAGAAAAGCATGGTCTGCCTCTTCCTGGTTAAAAATCCCAGTATCCTTTTAATATCGGGCAGAAAGCCCATGTCAAGCATCCTGTCCGCTTCGTCTAAGACAAGTATCTCAATATCATCCGTATTGACATAGTCCCTATAGACAAGGTCGATGAACCTTCCAGGGCAAACAACAGCTATGTCAACGCCGGCCTCAAGCGCCCGTATCTGGTAGATGTCTCTCACACCACCAAAAAGCGTTACGCTGCGAAGTCCCGTCCTCTTTCCGAGAGCGATGATATTGTCATATATCTGATCGGCCAGCTCCCTCGTGGGAGTGACTATCAGAGCCCTGAGTTTGTGATCTTTTTTCCCTGCAAGTTTCTGCAATATGGGAAGTAGAAAAGCCGCCGTCTTACCGGTGCCTGTCTGTGCTGTGCCAATGATATCCCTACCTTCCATGGCATAAGGGATAACCTCTTTCTGTACCGGAGTTGGTTCTTCAAAACCGGCGTGCATGATCCCCGCTACAATGCGGCGGTCAAGATTAAAACTATCGAAATTAACGATGTTTTTCTGATAATTCTGTGCGTTCTGCATAAGATTGGGGCCTCCTAAACCCCGACCGACTCTTTTGACAATTAATAATGTTAAAAGCCGATCCGACCCCGGATTTTCAAGATATATCGATATTTATTGTATTTAATATGAAGTATATGAGTACCCGGAACTCAGAGTAATTATCATACTCTGATCTATATTATTTATTTTATTTCTATGAAGTAATTATTTTCATGCGAAAAATTTATTGCGTACAAAGAGCATTTGCGTCCACTTCTATGAACTTTGTATTATATCATATTGAAGTTTTAAGTCAAGGATTTATCCGAATTCCCAGCGATGAATAGTGAATTTAATATATTTGGAAAATTTTGTTAAAAAGCTGAATTTGTATTAGAATGTAGTATATCGGAATAATTGGAACAGTACTCTCCCTGTTGACTGTTATAGGATTTTCAGGAGGATACGCACGGAGAAGCTCTTTATGCTCAGGAAGAATCCAAACGGATCTGGAATTTCATGAGTTTCATTTGTTCGATCTCTTTGAAGTCAAGAACTGTGTTTCTCAGTGATTCTAAAAGTAGGAAAGCGATATTTCTCACGCTTCCTATTTTCTTTCTGGCAGCCTCACTGATAAGGCTGCCCTTCTCGATCAGTTGGTTGATCGTGTGAGCTATTTGAAGAATCAGATAAAAGTTCTTCAGCGCCACATTGTTTCTGCTGTAAACGTGCTCCATGTCGTATCCTCCGCGTTTCTGTGTGTTGAATCCCTCATTTTCAATCTTCCATCTTAATCTGCCTCCTCTATTCGCAATCATATGACAATTGCTTCTGTTTATATTGAAATTTGTCATCCAGACAAAATTTTTCCCCTTTGCGTTTTGATTCTTGATCTCTTCACATTCTAAAATATTCAGAAAATGGCCTTCATAATCAATACCGTTAACCCATGAAAATAACTGCCTGATCTTTTCATCTTCACATTCTTTTCTGTTATCAGGACTTATCCTTTTCAAGGTCTCAAATTCTTTATAAACATTTAAAAGGGAACCCTCTTTTAATGTAATGATATACTTCCATTTATTCTTTTCACATATATCAACAACATTCTGATTCGCGTATAACCCGTCCAATAATAAACAAATCCTTAATTGGGGAAACTCCGACTTCAAGCGTTTCACATAACGATAAAACGCCTTCAGTTCACAATCCTGCTTAATATACTTTTTGTCGGGATTTTCTATGAACTCCGTGCCAATGCTTATGGCAAGACCACAAGGAGTTATCAGTTTCGCCTCCAGAACCGGATGTGTGTAATAGGGTTGATCGCCACCCATTTCAATACAATGCTCACAATGACGCTCCTTGAACTTCAGATAACCGGTGCCGTCCACAGCAATCAAGTAATAACCGTATAAACGATGCTTTTCCAAAACCTTGTTCCTTATTAAGGTCCGTACCATCCGAACTATAACCCCTTGAAATGGTAACGCGGGCAACCGTTCAAACAGATTGGAGAGGGTAACATCATTCGGAACAGAATCAAGCGAAGTTTTGCTGACCTTAGACAAATTATCTCTGAATGCCTTTGTTTTGAACTTGAAGTTTATGCTCCGCCGCGAACCCAATTTCAATAAGAACATATAAATCCCGACCCATATCAAGGCCTCTATCTTATATACTTTACTATTCTCCTGTCTCGGGTCCTTTATATTTGAAAACCACCGATTCAGTTTCGGGAAATAGTGATGAAGCGTTTTGTGTAAAATAAGATTCATATCTTTTTTCTTCCTTCTTCTATCAGTTTTTCTTCTATCGAATTCAATAATTTCAGCAGCTCTTTATGCAGCTTAACCAAGCGTGCTCTCGCACTTCTGAACTTAATATATCTTTCAGTCAGCCGGCTATAATTCAAGACATCAGCCTTTTTTAATGTCTTTACCTTGTTCTTCCCGTCTTCTGTGTAATAATACCGCCAAACATTATGAAGCTTTCCTTCCCGCATACATTTGCAATTGAGATTGCCGCATTTTGTTTTTGTTTGGCACACGCCGCCATTAAGGATCGGATCCCTTTCCATAAACGATTGTTCCAGATCATTTATCTCTTTAAACACATCTTTCAATTGTTTCCTCTTTTTACTGATATCCATAAAACACTCCTGTATTGATACTATTATACCATATAGATTCAAGTTTGTCAAGTGAAAAATGGAAAAAGAAGAAAAATAAATGAAATAATTCTTATAAACTTCTATGATTTCAGGTTATTATTGATTAAAATGGTTGTTTAAAGGTGAGAAATATATTTACTATTCAGAGCTGCCGAATTCCTTTTATAATCGGAGGAGAAGGAGCATTATTTATTAAAATATTCTCGTTGAATCACCGGCTGCACAACCTTACTGCTGGCGACATCTCCTCTGGCAACATTGACGGATACCTTTCCGTCCAAAACCTCAAATATCTCCGCCACATCACCGTGCGAAAAGCCCGGGCAAAGGATAATGGCATGTATCCCTTCCTTTTTATACATACCTTTTGATACCTTTACCGCTTCTTCCTGACTCTTCACAATTACCGTGAAAAGTATGTACTTGCCCGTATCAATTGTGCTTGTGTGCTTCTCGTAATCCGCGTCCGGCGCATGCGCCATAAATAATGCCTTAAATGCCATAATTCACCTCAGGAGCATTCTACACCTTTGCTAATGGATTTTCAAATATTTGGGGTTTGGAAGGTATAGAAAATCAGAGATCATATCATTGTCGCATTGTCGTAATTACGACAATGCGACATCGTTAATTGTTTACTGTGGATCGTATTTCAGACAATATACGATACAAAAACCCGGTCTCTTATCCCAAATTGTTCACCTTTCATTTTCCAATTATTCATTATATTCAGACATTCCCGACCAGCTTCTCTGTTTTCTATTCCTTAATTGTCAACTGTCAATTGTCCATTGTTAATTTCTTTTTACCCCTCCATCACCTTATCACCTTCTACTTGCTCACCTCGCACCTCGTTCGCACGCGAACGATCGTGTCATGCAGAGCGAAAGCGCGGCATCCAGTCTATCTCTCGTATATTGTCTTTTCCCACTTTCTTCTGCACTTGTGCCTTGTTCACTCCGGTGCTCTTATCAACCTTGAACCTTGAACTTTTGAACTTTGAACGCTTCGGTACTACGAAGCATACCCACCTCACACTTTCTTATGGGATTGTTTCTATCTATTTGATTTCAAACTAATATTTCTATATAATTAATTATCGTGAAAAGCAAACGCTTCGTTATACTCATTTTCTTCATCATTAGTGCTACATGTTTCTCGGCAAATATTAAGGAGGGGATGGAGCTGTTCAAGCAGAACGACTTTAAAAATGCCGAAGAGGTATTTCTGGAGCTTGTCAAGGACAGACCAACGCTCTTCATTATGTACCCTTTCCTGATAAAATGCCTGTATGAGAACGGGAATTACGATAAAGCCGTATTCTACCTCGAGATACTTGAAAACAACGGCAGCAGGGCTATAGAACAGCTTATCGATAACGAGATCTATTCTTCAATACTATACACGGAGGGGGATTATAAGAAATCACTTAAATACGCGAAGATTGGGCTGGAAACCTCAAAGAACATTGACGAGCTTTCCCACCTGAAACTTCTTTCGTGTCTAAACAGACTGGCTCTGCAGGTATTTCCCAACGGGAAAAATGTAATAACTCAGAAGAAGAACTGGAGGAAATACCCTAAGCTTCAGTATTACCTGATACACTTCTACGATATCAAGGACGAGGTCGAGACCAGAATCAGGGAACTCTCCTTCGACAACGCAGATTGCGAGATGGAGAGAACCGCGCTCCTTCGGGAAAAGATCATAAAGTATCTTGAGAATATGGATGCGACGCTCTCTTCACTGGAAAAACAGTTGAAGAACGAAAAGAAGGGGATCATTAAAGGTAAAGAACGGACAAGTATTTTTGCCATCGGAGAAATAATACACAGCGAGATCGAGCTGCATATCAAAAAGGAGAAGATATTCCATCTTATCGCCATAGGCAATGCCAAAGAAGCCGAGAGGTTTTTCGAGGAATTCCGTTCATCTTACCCCGGTGAGGATATCGCCGTCGCCAAGGTTCATATAGATAAGATCAAAAAGGCGAAGTCCGTGAGGATTCTATTTTGGATCCTCATCATTGTAGTGCTTGCAGGTGGCGGATATGCTCTGTATTTCTTCCTTTTCAGGAAGCTGATAGCGGAGAGGAGCTCCGCGGTGACAAGGGACACGCTTCGCAGTGGACCCAGTGAACCAGTGGACCCAGTGGAACAACAGACAAGAGAGGATGAGGAAGGCTCAAAGGACGAGATGCGGGGCGCGGGACAAGGGACAGGCGACAAGGAACAAGGGACAAGTGACAAGGAACAAGGGACAAGCGTAGCGGAAATAAGCTCCGCGGAGACCAGCGATCAGCGACCAGCGACTGGCAAAGAGCAGAAAGAAGAAGACAAAACAGAAGAGAAGGCTGAAAAATCGACTGAAGAAGAGAAAAAGGAAAAGGAAAAAGAAACAAAGAAGAAAGAAAAGAAGGATAAAAAGAAGAGATCCAAGAAGAAGGCAAAAATATCTGAAAAAGATGAAAAAAAGAAAGAAGAGAAACCCGAAGCCAAAGATGAGCCAAGCTCATCTGTGACAGGCGACAAGGAACAAGGGACAAGTGACAAGGAACAAAAGACAAGTGACAAGAAACAAGGGACAGGCGACAAGGAACAAGAGACAGGCGACAAGGAACAAGGGACAAGTGACAAGGAACAAGGGACAAGTGACAAGGAACAAGGGACAGGCGACAAGGAACAAGGGACAGGCGACAAGGAACAAGGGACAGGCGACAAGGAACAAGAGACAGGTGACAAGGAACAAGAGACAGGCGACAAGGAACAAGAGACAGGCGAAGAAGAGAAAACAGAAAGTAGAGATGAGAAATCAGAGGGCAGTAAAGATGAGAAGATAGTAGAAAAACCGGAAGAAGCTACTGAGAAAGAAACTGGATCTGAAGCACAATCATCCGACGAACCGACAACCAAAGATGAGCAGAGCTCATCAGTGACAAGTGACAAGGAACAAGGGACAAGCGAAGAAGAGAAAACAGAAAGTAGAGATGAGAAAGCAGAGGGCAGTAAAGATGAGAAGATAGTGAAAAAACCGGAAGAATCTACTGAGGAAGAAACTGGATCTGAAGCACAATCATCCGACGAACCGACAACCGTCGAAGAAAAACCGTCACTTGTTGACGAGGACATTCCTCCATTGGATCTTGATTCGCTTGACATTGATGATGCGATCGACATTGACGAAGTGATCAAAAGCGTCGAAGCAGGACCGAATATTCAGACAGCAGAGGAAGAAGGTGAAACAGAAAGTGGAGATGAGAAAGTAGAGAGTAGTAAAGAAGAGACGGAAGATAGCGAAAAACAAAAAATAAAGAATGAGAAATCGGAAGAAGAGTCAACTGATGACAATATAAAAGAATCTGAGGAACCGACAACCGAAGATGAGCCGAGCTCATCAGTGGCAAGTGACTCGCTTCACAGTGGACCCAGTGAACCAGTAGACCCAGTGGAACAACAGACAAGAGAGGATGAGGAAGGCGCAGAGGACGGGATACGGGACACGGGACACGAAACAGAAAAAGAAGAAACAGAAAGTAGAGATGAGAAAGTAGAGGATAGTAAAGATGAGAAGATAGTAGAAAAACCGGAAAAATCTACTGAGAAAGAATCTACTGAGAAAGAAACAGGATCTGAAGCCCCGTCAACCGAAGATCAGATCGTCTACGACTCACTGAATGATCTCGCTGATGACCTTTTAAGCATCTCCGATGAGGATCTGGCAAATGTCAACAAAGAGATCAAAGAGAGCGAGGATTTCAAGGAAATCGATGAAGCCAAAGCTAAGAGAGAAGAGGAAAGAAAAACGGAAGCGGCTAAGGAAGAGCCTGTATCTGAGAATGCTGATATCTCAAAAGAGGAGGTGATCGACAGATATTTCAATATCCTTGCTGAAGGCGATCATGAAAAAGAAAAGAAATTTGTGAAGAAATATAAAAAAGATGATGAACTCATGAATATCATGAAGATCCTTCACTATTTCAAAAGCGGACAGATAACCAAGATACTTGAAGAATTCAAGACCCTTGATATCATAGAGAACATGTCGTGGATGCAGAAGATCATTTCCGAGATTGAGCATACAGGTGTCGATACCGCTGAAAAAATGATGCTTCTTTTCTTCTTCTATGAAGGCATCGGCAACCGCGACAAGGGCGAATTTTACAAGACCACACTATACAATCTCTGGAAGAAGAAAAAGAAGTAGCCCATTGGACCCGTGTCCTAGGGACAAATATTCACGTGTGAAGTGTAAAGTGGGAAAATGGAGAATGTATGATCGTAGGGACAGGGCTTGTGACCTTGGAAACCCCGATTACATCGGGGACCTGTCCTCTGTCATCCAGAGGGAGCTTGCGACCGTGGGATCCAGTTTTCCCTTCTTCTCCCCACCTTTTAACTTTTGAACCTTCTGGGTAATTGTCAACTGTCAATTGTACATTGTTCATTAAATGAAGCCACCGTCCCCATTTCCCCATTATCTATAATTTACAGATGTTATTTTGCCACTTATATTCAACTTTTGCATCAAATGCAACGATCGCAGCTTCACACTCCGCTTGGGGTGTCACTCCTAAAAATGCCGACAACTCAATATTTTATTGACATAAAAAGCAAAAGTGTTTATAATATTGTATATTCTGGTTCGAAGAAAATATATTTATGTAATTGGAGGATATTCATGAAAATGGCTCAAAGGTTTTTCCAAAGAATTAAGACTGTTACCTTGATCTCTGTAATACTGATTTCCGTTTTTTCATACGCCGGCACATTTACCCTGGATCAGGAACCGATGCCTGCTGGGCAAGGATTAATATTTGGATCCATGAATTTCGGTGACTTTGATAATGACAATGATCTGGATATGCTTATCACAGGAAATGACGGACACAATACCTACATGTTCAAAATATACAGAAATGACGCAGGGACCATGGTACTTGATCAGGAGCCAATGGGCGCTGGTTTGGGACTGGATACTTCAATATCCGCTTTTGGTGATTATGATAACGATGGAGACCTTGACCTTATAATCTCGGGATTTGATGGATCAACTGATCGCTGTTATACTTATCTAAACAACTCCGGGACTTTTGTTAAGGATCAGGAACCCTTAGGTGCAGGAGTAGGGCCTTCAAATGGAATTATCGCATTTGAGGATTATGATAGAGATGGCGACCTGGACCTAGTTATCTGCGGATCACTGGGATTCTTCTCAAATATATTTGTTTTCTATAAAAATGAAAACGGCACTTTTGTATACGATCAGGAACCGATGGGAGTGGGTGTCGGGATATGGAATGGCGATATGGTTTTCGGAGACTTTAATAATGATGGATATCCTGATATAGCCGTAACTGGGAACCAAGACCCTTCTGGGGATGATGTTTTTCTCATTTTTACCAATAACAATGGTACATTTACACAGACACAACAACCGTTGGGAGCAGGTGATGGGCCTGATGGTTCTATAGCCTGCGGTGATTTTGATCAGGATGGAGATCTTGATCTCGCAGTAACCGGTTCCGATAAATCAGGTGATAAAAGATTTATTATTTTCAGAAACGATACTGGGACATTCACCGTTGACCAGGAACCAATGGGAGCGAATACAGGCGTTGCGGCGCACGCATCAATCGCAGCGGGGGATTACGATAACGATGGAGACCTTGATCTTGCTGTAACCGGGTATGACTCGAATTCAAATATGCGGTTCATGATATTTTCCCAGGATTCCAGCGGAAACTTTATTCTGACAGATGAACCCATGGGAGTAGATAGTGGGCTCTGGTTTTCAAAGATCACGGCAGGAGATTACGATAACGACGGGGATCTCGATCTGGCAGTTGGCGGTGCAAATAAGTCCGGTACGAAAATATTCTCCTTTTATAAAAACGGTGAAACAACCGTCAATTCTCCGCCTTCCGTTCCCTCAGGACTCTCCACATCCTGCGTAAATGGCAAATGGAGATTTATCTGGGAACCCTCCGCGGATGACTTCACCTCTCATGAAAACATGCGGTACCACATCTACATAGGAACTTCACCGGGTACTTACGGATATGCTTACACAGCCCTTGATTATCCACGGGGTCAGTCAAACCTGGGGAATGTCCAGACCGTTTACAGTACTCCATATTATCAATCGGAAATTACTGCATCTCAAACAGTTTACTGGAAGGTAATGTCAATTGATACTGCTTTTCAGTGTTCCAGCTACACAGCTGAAGAAACTGATTGGGCATGGGCTGTCGCAGGTAATATCACAGACGGTACAAATCCTGTTGAAGGGGTAACTCTGGATGTAAATAAAAACGGAACCTCTTCCCCTATGGATTCAGCTCAGTCCGATGCTTCGGGAAATTATACTATGTATCTTGAAAGCGGCGCAACATATATCCTGACTCCTGAGAAAACACACTACACATTCTCCCCAGTTTCAAGAACATACACCGATCTCTCAGCAGACTTCAACGGGGAAGATTTCACAGCGACTCTTAATAACTGGAGTATAAGCGGAACGATCACAGACGGCACAAACCCCATTCAGAACGTCACCGTTAACATCACCGGAGACTCAACCGCCAGCACAGTTACCGACGCCAGCGGAAATTTCACTTTTCCAGCATTGGATGCTGGAGGAACATATACCGTTACACCCTATCTCAATCATCACAGCTTCTCTCCGTCAGAAAGGAACTACACAGACCTGAGCGGAGATATCACCACGGCTGATTACACTGGCACGCTTCACGAATGGGATATCAGCGGTACGATAACAGATGGCACAAACCCCATCCAGAGTGTCACCATCAATCTCACCGGAGACTCAACTGCAAGCACTGTCACAGACTCAAGCGGGAATTTCACATTTGCGAACCTCGATGCCGGATGTACTTATGCAGTTACACCCTCGAAAACTCACTACACTTTCACACCCCTTGAAAGATCATACACAGATCTCAGCGCGGGTGTCACGGACTGCGATTTCGCCGGCACGCTTCACGAGTGGAATATCAGCGGTACGATAACAGACGGCACAAACCCCATCCAGAGTGTCACCGTCAACATCACCGGGGACTTAACTGCAAGCACCGTCACAGACGCAAGCGGCAATTTTGCTTTTGCAAGCCTCGATGCAGGATGTACATATACGGTCACGCCCGTTAAAACTCACTACACTTTCACACCCCTTGAAAGATCATACACAGATCTCAGCGCGAGTGTCACGGACTGCGATTTCGCCGGCACGCTTCACGAGTGGAATATCAGCGGTACGATAACAGACGGCACAAACCCCATTCAGAGCGTAACCGTCAACCTCAGCGGGGATTCAACCGCTAGCACAATTACAGACGCAAGCGGGAACTTTGCGTTTTCAAGCCTCGATGCAGGATGTACATATACGGTCACGCCCGTTAAAACTCACTACACTTTCACACCGCTTGAAAGGTCATACGCCGATCTCAGCGCGGATGTCGCTGACTGCGATTTCACAGGCACGATTCATAAGTGGGATATCAGCGGAACAATTACTGACGGCACAAACCCAATGGAGAATGTCACCGTCAACCTCAGCGGGGATTCAACCGCTAGCACAATTACAGACGCAAGCGGAAATTTTGCTTTTGCGAACCTTGATGCCGGATGTACTTATACAATTACACCTACATATACAAACCATACATTTTTACCATCAACAAGGAACTATGCAGATCTCAGCGGAAATGTTACAGATTCCCTATTCACGGGATCTTTGAATAAAAGGGCCATTTCGGGTAACATCGTGGAAGGCAGCACTCCTCTTAATGGGATCACGGTCAATCTTACCGGAGATTCATCCGCAGCTACCACTACCGATTCAAGCGGAAATTACTCCTTTTCTAATCTCGATGCCGGTGGGTCCTATACGGTAACCCCAGTAAGGGCAAACTCAAATTTTACACCTTCCAGTCGAACATACAACAGTCTTTCAGCAGATGTTAACGATGCGGATTTCCTCTGTAAGTATAATAGATGGTCGATATCCGGTACGATCACACATGGTTTAAATCCTGTTCCGGAAATAACTGTAAACTGTTCTGGAGATACGAGCCTAAGTGTTGTAACAGATGACAAAGGGTATTTCATCTTCTCCGATCTAAATGTAGGCGGAACATATATCATCAAGCCGGATAATGACGATCTAACATTTGATCCCGAACAGCATGTATTTGATAATCTTGATGCTGATATCCTGAATGCTGATTTCACTTGTATGGCAGAGGATCTCAGCAATCTGCAAGCCTATCCCAATCCGGTATATGTCGATTCCGGTACAGAAACCTTTACCTTCAACAAGCTGACCAACGGGTGCCTTATAGAAATATTCAATTTATTTGGTGAAAGAATTTTTCAGGTTGAACCTGAAAATAAGAAGTACGATTGGACTCTAACAAACGATAAAGAGCAACCCGTAGCATCAGGAGTATACCTATATGTAATCTCGAATGAGAGAGGTGAGGTTAAAACAGGGAAGATTGCCATTATAAGATAAAGAGATATTATTAAATAATTCTGTAGGTGCAGATACAGCGTTTTGAGATCTGACGCCCTTCCAGTAAATAAGTAGTCGCTTCAATTCAATCGTCGTTTGACTATTTGACTATGATTCTGGGCTGTGAAAAGCCTCAACCCGTCCCTAATCTCTATCGTTCCAAGTTGAAGCGTTTTGCGTTCCATGTGCGAAGCTGTGCGCCGCGCCGAGGGCCAAGTGTTTAGTGCCTGCGAAACTGGTCTGCTCTTCGTCCGAAAGAGCAGGAGCACTATTTATTAAAATATTCTCGCTGGATCACCGGCTGCACGACCTTACTACTGGCGACATCTCCTCTGGCGACATTGACAGATACTTTTCCATCCAGGACCTCAAATATCTCCGCCACATCTCCGTGCGAAAAGCCCGGGCAAAGGATAATAGCATGTATCCCTTCCTTTTCATACATATCTTTTGATACCTTTACCGCTTCTTCCTGACCGTTCACAATTACCGTGAAAAGTATGTACTTGCCTGTATTAATTGTGCTTGTGTGTTTCTCGTAATCAGCGTCCGGCGCATGCGCCATAAATAATGCCTTAAATGCCATAATTCACCTCTGGGATATTCTACACCTTTGCCAATCTGTTTTCAAATATTTGGGTTTTGGAAGGTATAGAACATCAGGTACCTTGTCATTGTCGCATTGTCGTAATTACGACAATGCGACATCGTTAGCTGTTTATTGTTGATCGTATTTCAGAATAATATGATGTAAAGAATCAATGCCTTACCTATTTTCGTATTTTCGTAATTACGAACATACGAAAATGCCCTTATTCATTCCGAGACCAGCAGATGCGGTACTAATAAATCATTGATTTCTTGGACTGCCGAAGCGTAGATTGGGAGAACTTTCTCCCTACTCCATTCCTCGAAATGCTCAAACGGCATATATACCTTCAGGTCATCGTCAACCAAATATTCCACGAGGTCTTCAAAATCTTCTTCGTAATCATCCCCCAAACTGATAAAGCAAAGGGATTTCAAATAATACATTTCGGCAAGCAAGCTATCTTCGTCAGGAAAATTCTCCACCAAATCGTCGATCACCAAAAGCGCTTTATCATACTGCTCCACAAGAACATATAGCTCTGCCAGTCTTTGCAATGCCTCATAGGAAGGCCATAGATCCTCCATACAATTAGAATAATCCGCTATCGCCTCAAGGTAATTTTTGCTCTCGTAGTGTAACATCCCTCTTTGTAGAAATAGCGCAGGATGTTCGGCTTTCGAAATCCCTCTATTGATCGTTCTCATGGCTAATTCAAATAGATCCTCCTCGGAATAATGTATGGAAAGGTTCAGATAAGCAAGAGAGTAGCCTGGATCCATATCCAATACCATCTTCAATTCTTTTGTACCCTCCTTCGCTCTTCCGATATTCATCATACTTATTGCTCTGTTGTACCTGTAATTCATATTCTCAGGCTCCAGTTCGATCGCTTTATCCAGGTGGGCAATAGAATCTTCAAGATTTTCCATATCAACAAGCAGCATAGCAATATCGCTTCTTGCCGAAGCATCTTCCGGGAAGGTTTCAACTACATTCAAAAGGTCGCTATACGCTTTGCTGTATTTTTCCATACTACGAAGGAGCATCCCTCTTTGATGCAGAATCGCAGGATGTCCTGGAAATTCATCTTCTATTTCATTCAATCGCGTGAGCATTTTTTCTCGATCCTCTTCAGTCAAAGCATCCTGAAGTAACTCCACTAATTTTGCTTCATCATACATGATTTTGCCTCCATTCTATCTCAGTATATTATACCATAAATACCTGTTTTTTGCCAATTTTTGACCCATTTTTACGCCCCATTTCTTCCGTACATACCACCACTTGCGCCCACTATTTCGCGGCATGACGCGTAGCGCGTAGTGCGAAGAAATCAGCTCTCCATTTCTCTTACTTCCCTCTGTAATTGTCAACTGTCAATTGTCTTCTGTCATCCAGAGGGAGCTTGCGACCGTGGGATCCAGTTTTCCCTTCTTCTCCCCACCTTTTAACTTTTGAACCTTCTGGGTAATTGTCAACTGTCAATTGTCCATTGTCAATTTATCTTTATGCGCCTATCACCTTAT
>JAIVYW010000001.1:0-23801 GCA_048635215.1 Candidatus Atribacteria bacterium | reverse complement strand
GATCATCACGGTCGCGTCTGTTTTGGCGATCTTCTCCGCTTTCTTCATTGCCTGCTTAATATGCTTGGAACAGCCGATGATCTTCTTATTATCGTCCGTTGCGGCCGGTTCAATACTCGCCTCTATTATTTCTATAAGTGTTGCTATTTCAAATGGTTTGCCGATATAATCCACAGCGCCGAGCTTCATTGCCTCTACAGCATTTGCGATGCTCCCGTATGCCGTCATGAAACATACTGGAACGCTGCTGAAATTCGTTCTTAGCTTTCTAATGAATTCGATGCCCGTCATATTGTCCATTTTTATATCGGATATGATCATTTGAGGGTCAAAGCCCTTCATCAGCTCCAGGGCTCGACCGCCGGATTCAGCTGTCTGCACCTCGTATCCGTGTTTCTTCAGGGCAAGCGACAGTATCTTTCTCATATTCGCTTCATCGTCAACGATCAGTATTCTTATCTTTTCATTCACTGTTCCACCTCATGGTAAAGTGCTTCCACTTACCCTTCTGAACGAACTCAACGCGCATTTTTAGCAGCTCCGACAGCTTTTTCACAATGGACAAGCCCAGGCCGATGCCTTTTGCCTTCGTTGTAACAAATGGCTGGAACAGGTCCTTTTTCGCGAGGCCCAGTGGAGAGCCGTTATCTGAAACGGTCAGCCGGTCTTTTTTAATAATTATTTCCACTTGTCCGCCGTGCGGATCATCGGTCGCTTCAAGCGCATTTTGTATAATTATCGCGAAGATCTCTTCCAATGCAGAGCGGTTGGTTCTTACCCGAATATCCTTTCCCTTGATGGAGATCCTGTTCTGGTCATAATGCTTCTTCTCAACAACATCGATAATGATGGGTTTAATATCATATTCATCCATTGAAAATTCCCGGGTTCTGGCAAATTCCAGAAATTTGCTTACGATCTCGTCCAGATGCACTATCTCTTCACCGACAGTACTCAGAACATCGTCCTTTTCTTTTTTGGAAAGGCGGCTGCCGCTAATCAATTCCATTGAGTTTTTCAAAACAGCTATGGGGTTTCTCAATTGATGTGTGACCGTAGCGATCATATGCCCCAATACTGAGTATACTTTTATCCTGCCCAGTTCGTCTTCCAGATTCTCTATTTGAGCGAGCTTGTCCTCTACTTCGTTCAAGTAGTATATGTTCTTCAAGCGGGCATTCAGCTCTCTTTCCACCTTAACTACAAATTCATCTTCTTCAAAGAACAGGGGCCGGCCCTTTTTTTCGATCAAGACGATACGCGCGTTTGCTGATTCAGGCGCATTGATCGATACTTTCTCAAGCGGCAGCCGCTTTTCTATGAATTTCTTTGTATAACCGAAGATCTCCTTCCGCTTTTCCATATTGATCAATTTGGTAAGGTATTTTACAAGCTCTTTTTCTGTATTGAGGTATATCGGCGAAAACACCCGCATTACGGGTTTGATTACGGAAAATGATATGGTAAGCGTAACGGTTATAATGACGGTATAAAATGCCTGCTCGCTCATATCACTGACGGGAATGGCTTTTATTATCAAAGCGTTCAATATCAATATCATGGGAAAGAGTATCGAGAATGATATCAGAAAATTAATGATCGGATGTGAGATCTTTATGCGTTCCGGACCGGTAAGCTCCTTTATAAAAACTACCATGGGCAGGAATGGGATAAGGTCCAAAAGATATACAAAGTACTCAGGCCCCTTGGTTAATACCGTTACCAGCGACACAAAAAGATACGCCGTGTAAAAGTAGACAAGAAAGAACGATACTTTGAACCGGTACGGCTCATTTGTGCTCAAGAGTAAGTACCCGTATATGCCGAGCATGGAAACAGAAAGGATCAATCGGGAAATAAAGATATCGCCGAATGGCAGGAATACGGTCAGAAACAACGCGGACGCAAATATCGCGTATTTCTTTTTCAGTCTATACAGAAATATGATGCCCAAAAGGGCGGAAACGAAGAGGTTCAGACGGGGAAAGATGATCTCCTGAAAAGTCATTTTACCTTTATATCCAAAGATATATCAATGCTTTTTGCGGAATGCGTCAATTTACCGACAGAGATCACATCAACGCCGTCGATAATATAATTGTCCAGCGTATCAAGGGATATCCCCCCGGATACCTCCACGATCACCTTGGTCTCACTCAATATGGTTATGGCATCTCTGATCATTTGAGGAGAAAAATTATCCAGCATTACAATATCGACCGGCAGAGCTTCATCGACAATGCCCTTCACCTGTGCCAATGACTTGGCCTCTACCTCTAATTTGACAGCGTGGCCAAGCGATGCCTTGATCTTTTGAACCGCATTGGATATGCCGCCAGCAGCGGCGATATGATTGTCTTTGATCATAACGGCATCGTATAGGCCTGATCGGTGGTTTCGTCCGCCGCCGGCCTTTACCGCATATTTCTCAAAATACCTGAAATTGGGAGTTGTTTTTCGCGTATCGGTAATAATGATACCACTGGCGGATTTTCGTATCCGTGATACGTACTTATTTGTCAAAGTCGATATCCCTGACATTCTTTGAAGATAGTTCAATCCAACGCGCTCTCCCTTAAGAATGGAGGTAAGCGGGCCTTTGATACTGCCTATGACGGTATCCTTCTCAATGGTATCACCCTCTTTTACTGAAAACCTTACATTTACTTTATCATCAAGGATGTGGAACACCTGCTTAAATATTTCAATTCCGCATATTGTGCATTCTTCTTTGACGATAATATCGCCGCTGCCTATTGCATCTTTGTCAATACAATTGTCCGTAGTAATATCCCCTGTATGAATATCTTCATATAATGCGTCTTTGATCTGGTCAATTATGTAATTATCCATAGTTTATTATATTTGTATCTTTCAAATAAGTCAAACCTTGCGATGTTTGTTTATTGAAATTTGAATAATCCGTCACTTTGAGGTATGAGGTGGCAATGATCGTTGTGGCCAGGTCTCCGTCATCTTGAGCGTTGCGAAAAGCCCACCACTTCTCTACAATATTCAATTCAGTACTCAGACCGTGTGGTTGTCTGATAGTATTATATATTAAATATATTGATATTATCATTATTAAAGAGCCTTGTGTGTAACCGTGTAAGCATTGATATGTTCGGCGATGTGACCGTGTTGTATTGTGGATATGCTGTTGATCTCCCGCTGAATATCTTGAGAGGTTTACACAGGCCGCGCTCCAGTTGTTCAATTATTGCTGAGAATTGTGGAAAACTGGTCACTTTTCCACAGGATACCGGCATCATTTTACACATCTTTCAAAGGATAGCCGTTTAAAGTATATACGGTAAGTCCCTCAACCTTGCCCTTGACCTTCTGCTTTTCCGGATGCTTTTCAAATCTATCCTTTAATTCCTGAGGAAGTTTACCGTAAACAGTAGAATTGATCACCAGGCAATTATTCAGCGTCCGCGTTACTCCCTCCAAACGGGAAGCCGTGTTAACGATATCCCCCATGGCAGTGTAATCATATACATCTTCAGAGCCCATATTGCCGACTACGGCGTCACCAAAATTTACGCCGACCCCAATGTGGAATTTCTGCTCATTACCCTCATTGAATTTCTTGATATCATCTATCATATCAATACATGCCATGACAGCGTTGGAGCACGAATTCTCATCCTGCATCGGAGCCCCCCAGAAAGCCATGATACAATCCCCGATATACTTATCCAGCGTTCCATTGTGTTTGAATACACAATTGGTCAATCTTGTCAGGATCTCATTCAAATACATTACGACCTCTTCGGGCGGATGGCTTTCGGAAAATGTTGTAAAACCAGCGACATCACCGAAGATCACGGCGATCTCATATTTCTTTCCTCCTAATTTTACCATACTCGGATCTTTGATGAGCTCCTGCATTACATTCGGCGAGAGGTAATGAGACAGTATCCTCTTTAGCTCTCTGGCGCCTTTGGATGAGATCAAATAGTAATACCCCAGCATATACCCAAAGAGTGAAATGTAAAAAAGATTGGGAACGGTAAATGGAATGCTCTGTGAAAGGACCACATATGAATAGAGCTGCAGGCCGAAATGAATGATAAATACAACCGCAAGAGAAAGCAATCCCCTGATCAGTGAGAATTTCTTATTGAATAAGAAGTATGCTATACCGAGAAGATACATCAAAAGCAGTCCAAAGAGTTGGTTCGCAAATTTCATCGGCAGCAGGAAATTGCCTGTCAAAAGATTATTCAAAGCCGTTGCCTGTATCTCGATACCAGGCAGGTCGGGGCTGATCGGTGTGGCGCGGTAATCGTGAAGTGCGGTACCCGTCATGCCTACCAGGACCAGGCCGCCCTTGAATTCCTTGCCGGCGGTCCCATCCATGACATCGGTCATTGTAACAGTCGGTATATCCCCCGGTTCTTTTAAATACCGTATCAGCATAGAGCTGTTCTCATCCACAGGGATCGCCATCTCAGGGGTGACTATACGATTCTTGTGAAATTCAAAGGAGACCTCGCCTATTCCGAAGCCGCGGTATTCTCTGAACATCTCAAATACCATCCCGGGAATGATGCGGTCTTTGTAAAAATAAAAGGGCTTGTAATGCCTGATAACATTGTCAAAGTCATTATTGTATTTAAAATGTCCCCGGGAGAGAAATCCGGATGATATGGTGTCAACATTACCAAGGAATGTATGCACACAAAAGCCGGAAGTGTCCAGTTCGGAGTTTGAAAAGAGCGGGAAATACGAGAGTTCGTCTAAATTCTTTTCTTTTCCCGGCTTATCAAGGATCAAGACCGAGCCGAGTATATTGCCTGCATAGAAGATCGATGATGTAAATGTTTCATCACTTGCCGAGCTTTCCGGGAAGACAATATCGAGGCCCACATAAGCGGGCTCATAAGAGGAGATCTTGTCAATAAGGCTCGCCATTATACTTCTGTCAAAAGGCCATCGGCCGTATCTGTGCAATGCGTCGTCGTCGATCGCTACAATGTAAACATTTCCTGCCCAATTCTCATAGGCGATATTGGTTTGCAGAGAATCCGACCACTGCTGGTCCAAAGACATGATCACGCGTGGATGATAAAACATGAGAATGCCGAATAGGGCAAAGATCATAATAATAAAATATATCCTTTTCATAATACATTTTACCATATGTCCCGTCAATTGCAAAAGAGGCGCTCAATATTTTCTTTCTTAAAACTTTAAAAAAGACGGAAAATGTACTATAATATACAAAAGGGGGTTTGATGGAATATATCGAACTTTATCGGGGCGACATAACAAAGATCAAGGTGGATGCCATTGTAAATGCCGCAAATACCTCCCTTTTGGGCGGCGGCGGCGTGGATGGCGCTATTCACAATGCGGCGGAAAATGTGTATAGAAAATTGTTGACATAGGATAGATAATGAGCTTACAAAAAATACTTATTGTTGAAGATGATAACCGGATACAACGGCTGATATCCCTGACGCTTTCAGAATTTGAGAACGAAAAAGTGATCATAAGCAACGGCCTCAAAGCCATTGAATACATTAAAGAGAATCATGAGCAATTGGGCATCATATTCCTGGATGTAGGCCTTGAAGGTGTTAACGGCTTTGAGGTGCTGAGAACGATCAGAAAGGATTTCGGGCTTCAAACACCCGTTGTCGTTGTCTCGGCATATGTCTCAAAGTCAGATATAGAAACGGGGGTTGAACTGGGCGCGGACCATTATTTGGTGAAGCCCTTCAATCTCAGAAAGCTTTTGGAAGTGTGCAACAATTATCTTAGGAGTGAATAATGAGCGGAAAAAAATTGGTAATGATCGCCGATGACGATGTGAACATCAGAACAGTTCTTCACAAGTATCTGGAAGCAAAGAATTACGATATCGTTGAAGCGGAAGACGGGGATATGGCCATCGATATGATAGAAAACCAGAAGATCATGCCGGATCTCATCGTATTGGATATTATGATGCCCGGGAAGAACGGCTTTGAGGTCTGCGAACATCTTCGCGCTCATAAACTCTATTCATTGATACCCATTTTAATGCTGACCGCATTATCCACCCCTGAAAGCGTTATCAAGGGACTGTCTCTGGGAGCTGATGATTATATTAAAAAACCCTTCAACCTTGAAGAGGTACAGATAAGGATCGATAACATTCTGAAGAAAGGGTCCGTTTCCGAGACAATAAAGAAGATCACGGAAGAGTATAAGGCAGCAGCCGATTCTCTTTCAAGAGAAGGATTGCCGCATATCGATAAGCTTACAAAGCTTCCGGTTCTGCCGGCGATCTTCGAAACGCTCAGAAAGAAATACAAGGATGGCTTCTACATAGTATATATCGACACAGGCGAGGTACTCAAGTATGAGAAGATATTCAATTGGAAGATAATCGATGATTTTATCTTCAAACTGTCCGGCCATATCAATGAATTCATCAATTCAAAATACTACAATGCCCTAATCGGTGTAAAAAAAGTGTATGCCGGTGATTTCATAGTATTCTTTTCTCTTGAACATATCGATATTTTCAGAATAATCGAAGAGCTGAAAACATGTTTGAGAGAGAAGATCAAGGAAGAATTCCCCTTCTTTGAAGAGTATCAGGAATATGTGTATATTGAAGGGCATTACTTCAATCGCGAGGAGAACTCCCGTTTTGAAAGGGCGATATATCAGAACATCTATGAGCTGCTCGCGAAGATCGAGGAGAATAAACGCAAAGGTGTAGATTTCGCCTATCTTTCGGCGGTTTCAGGGAATGTGGAAATAAAAAAAGAAAATGTGGTGAACATAGACGATAAGTCCATCGGGTATTTTGTAAAATTTATGTTCGAAAAAGTAAATGTCAATGAGATATTCAGATTTTACGATGATGACTCCAAGGTTTCCACAGTATATCGAACTCTGATAGAGAAGGCCGCGGATGCGCTTGACCGCAATACCGATTTCTTTATTCCGGTCAATAAGGCGGCATTGGGCGAAGAGTTCTTGTTTCTTGTTCGTGAGAAGAAACTTCCGCAGAACTTTATATTTTCCTTTGACGATATTGATGTTTCAAGGGAATTTTTTCACTACCGCGAGTTCCTGGAAATGCTGAAATACCTTAACTACCGTATCGCGATCTTTAATTTCGGAACAACATCATCAAATTTCGATTCCATTATGGCGCTGAAACCGGATTATATTTTCCTGCATCACATGATAACCAAGGATATCGAAAGAAACTATATTAAACAGGATTTGATAAAATCCCTTATCAATGTTCAGGACAAATTAAAAACAGAGATCATCGGCAATGAAATGAACAGAGACATCTTGAAGGAGATAGGGGTAAAATATTTCAGAGGGGGGATATAATGGCTATGGAACAGTACACTAAAGTACTTTACCGGATCATTCTTATTGTTTGTACAGTTTTCATTCTGCATTCAAGCTTATTCTGCGAAGAGGATTATTTCTTGAAATTGGATCAGCTTCTAATTGAATCGTCCAATAAAACTATTGTAAAATACGAAGACCTGAGCGAGAATATTCGTATTATTCCGGTCCGGTTCCTTCAAGAATACAATATCAAGACCATCAGTGATCTGATACCGTATATCTCTTCGATGTACCTTTCCCGATACCGAAGCGGCGAGGCGCTGGTCTATACTCTAGGGATATTGAATTCTCATAATGAGAAAATCCTGCTGCTTATCAACGGCGTGCCTGTTTATGACCCTTTCTACAATAAAAGCGTTGTAGATGAGTATTATCTCCTGGATAATGTGGACCATATAGAGATCGCCATCGGGCCGTATTCTTCGCTTTACGGAACAGGGACCTTTGCGGGCTATATCAATATTGTGGAAAAGAAGCAGTTTCCCAATTCGGTGAAACTGAACGGTGCATCCACGGAGCGCTTTCGAAGCAGTTACTCATTTTCGGGCGTAATTGACGGCTTTGAATACAGAACGGCTATCACGCATCTGGAAGATAAAGGGATTGGTACCGATGTTAATTACAAAGATAAACCTGATCTTCTTGAAGAAGACCTGAAAAAGAACACATTGATCCGTGCGGGTATTTCATTCAAGGATTTCAATTTTTCTGTTATAAACGTCAATTATCGCTTTAATGAACTGAATCAGGAAGTGTATACCTGGGCGAATGCATCTCAGAACGATATCGGATGGCATATATTCAAGGATATATTGTTAACGGCGGATTATGAATACGGATTTGCCGAAAATATGTCCGCGGAGATAAATATCAATCATCAGATATTTTCCCGTGACTCCCTATGGGGATACACGGTCTATGATTCAACTACCGCTACATATTATTATATGAATAAAGCCAAGAAACATTCCGAAAGAAGTTTCGGAGAATTAAAGATCTCCAATGACTTTCCTTTTTTGAAAACGCTTGTCGCCTTTTATATGGAGTACAATAATCTAAAGGATATAAGGGATTATGAATACAAAGATAATTCACCCGAATTGGTTGAACCGTCCTCATATTATCTTGACCCGGTCGCTTTTAATAATTATGCGGCTTATATTCAGATGATGCTTCAGAATGTTGACAATATTCAGATCGTGGGATCTGTCCGATATGATTACAATCACTACTTCCATGACTTCCTTTCCCCAAAGCTGAGCTTGTCTTACCGGCTCAGGCCCGTTACCCTGTATGTCAATGCCGGCCGCGCGTTCCGTTCCCCGTCTCCGAGAGAACTTCTGCTGATAACCACTGATTGGGCCCTGGCCAATGAGGAGTTGACGCCTGAGATAATAGATTCGGTTTCCGTATCGCTGAAATGGGCATCAAACAATTTTGTCCTCAATGCCACGGGATTCTATATGGAGCTTTCCGATCTGATAGAATTGCGGGCAATAGACGCTTCACATACAGGATTTTTTAATATAGGGCATATGTATTCAAGAGGGATCACACTTTATGGAGAATACCAAAGCCGGGTTTTTGACACCTCGCTTTCATTGACATATACAGACGCAAGAGTAATGAAATACGACGATCTCGAAGAAATTGAGAAATCATTATTTCAATACGGTTACCCACTTTTCAAGGGGGTGCATCTCTTTAAGTGGCATCTGACAGAATATCTGGCATTTTCCATGGCGAACACATATGTAGGCTACCGCCCCCGCGCCCAATGGAATGAGGACAAGCCGAACGGTGAGCCATTTCTTATTACAGATCTGAACCTGACGGTATATCATGATAATATCCGATTTTCCATTTATGCCAAGAACGCGTTTGATATCGATTACGCTACGATGTACTATGTCGACAAAGTTGCCAGTTCTTCATATACAGAGGATCTCAAAATGCCGGGCGTTGTGATCGGTATGGAGATCAAGTATGAGTTCTAATCTCCGTAGAATCCTCATAATATTACTCTTTCTCCTGTGTATGGACCCTCTGATAGCAAAGGCTTATATCATACATTCATTCAAATACGATACATTTGACCAGATCGCACTCGGCTTTAAAGATTCAGGGATATACGATGAGATACAGGAAATGACATTGAACGGAGAGCCGCTTGATATCGAAGACCTGGACTGTAATATATGCATAACCCTTGGAGAGAGGGCATTGAAAGAGATGCTCAACACCACTTCCCGGATAAGGATCATAGCATTTATGAATTATAATGAAAAGATATTAGGCGATATCACCGACAAGAGAGTGTTCATTGTAGAGCCGGATATCGACCTTCTGACCAAAATTATCATTTTGAAAAGTCTGATCTCTGATCTTAAGGGTGTTGTGATCCCATGCACATCCGATTGGTTCGAGAAGAACCATGATGACCTTGCCGGTATTTTGAACAAAAAGGGAATAGATCTTCAATTTACCGTGATATCAGGAAATATCGGATCATTTTTTAAGGAACTCACCATACCAAAGGGGTATCTTCTGATGGCGGTGTATGATTCCGGGATATATAACAGGAATAGTATTTACAATATTCTGGAGATTACCTTCAAAAAAAGGATCCCCTTCGTCGGTCTCACCAAGGGCTTTGTAAGAAGCGGCGCCTATATCTCTGTTATTCCCGACTTTTACGCAATGGGTTTCGATGCGGCGAAGCAGCTCAAGAGCGAGACCAATACGAGTATGATACCACAGGAATACAATGTGGTCGTGAATGATAATATAATGAAAATGCTGGATTTCTCATTGAAGAAGAGCCCGAGGGTCCAATTCCTAAGATGAAGAAATTTGTTTCGATCAAAACAAAGATCGTCTTCTGGATGATCCCCGTTCTGGTACTGCTGTTTCTTTTTGTATCTACATTCTTTATGCGCTTCAGTTCCAAGATAATCAAAAGAGAATATACGAAGAGCATGGAATTTACGATGGTAAATATAAGCAATGTCCTCGAATTTCCCCTCTGGGCGAATAATAGAGAAGAGATCGAGAATATTCTATCGGAATTGATCAAAAAACCGGCGGTAAAGAAAATAGTGATAGAATTCGGCAATGATCCCGAATACTACATTTACGAGTCCCCGATAAAGATCAAGAATGACACCTTATTCGAAATATCGGTCAGCATTTCAAGAGAGAAGGAGATGCAGGATATAATGCTTTTCAGTGACACTGGAAAGGAAAACTTTGTCCGTGTTTTTCTTTCGGAAAAGGAGATAGATAACGAGATGAGTGAATCTCTCCGGCTCTTCAATATGTTCCTGCTTCTGATCACTTTCATTTTATTTGTTTTGGCATATTTCTTTGTGGACTCTCTTACAACGCCTATACTGAAATTATCATCACAGGTCGAAGAAATGTCCAAGCTGAATTTCAACCGCAAGATCGAGATGGACGCGAATGATGAGATCGGCGTTCTTGCGAACAGATTTGAGAACATGAGAAAAGAAATAGTCGATTATTCAAAAAGGCTGGAGAACTGGAACAGAAATCTTGAGGAACAGGTTGATCTGAAAACAGATGAGCTGAACTCAAAGAACCAGGAGTTGATGAGCGCGATCGATAAATTGGAGGACCTTAATTTCAATTATAAGAATGTTAATGAGGTCTTGAATCAAACACTCAAAGAGCTGTCCGTGGCAAAAGATAAGGCGGAAGAATCTTCGCGTCTGAAATCTCAATTTGTTTCAATGATCTCGCATGAGCTCAGAACTCCGCTTACATCGATAATCGGGTATACTCAGCTCCTGCAAACGGGTATATTGGGCAAACTGGATGTAAAAATGGTCGATAGCCTCAATGCGATCGAGGCCTCTGCCAAGGATCTTCTTTTCCTGATAAATGATATCATAGATATTTCAAAAATAGACCTCAGTAAGTTTTCTCTTAGTTTTAAAAAGATTAAACTCAAAGACTTTTTCGCTACAATAAAGACGGAAATACAGCCCTTGGTCGACAAGAGGGGACTGGATTTCATTGAAATTTATAAATATCACGACCAAGAGGGCTACTTTGATGAGCTGAGGATAAAGCAAGTGATCATCAACTTATTTTCGAATGCGATAAAGTTTACCGAGAAGGGCCATATAAAGATCGAGGTCCTGCAGACCAATACGATAAAGCTGAATACAAAAGGGGCCGCGTCCGGAGAATTCCTGCAGGTCGCGGTTGAGGATACTGGATTCGGGATCAAAAAAGATGAAATAGAAAAGATCTGGGATCTCTTTTATCAAACCGATGACAAGCTTACAAGAAAGGTCGGGGGAACTGGGCTGGGGTTGACGATATCCAGACAGATCGTTTCGCTGCACAAGGGGCGTTTCTTCCTGAATACCGAATTCAGAAAGGGAAGCACCTTCACCTTTATTATTCCGCTAAATCAAGAAGAACCTGCCTCGTAGGGCCTGGAGTATTCAACAACAGCAACCGCTCCATATGATATTCTGATTCACAAAAGCTATTCTAATGTAACCAGAACCTTTGTATCGTCGTCATCCACCTCCACTAAAGTAAGTGGGCCATATTCCCTTATCGCATCAATGATCTTGCCGATGTCAAGATCTTCAAGATTCAGGCTCTCCCCTCCCATGGGAATATTGATATTTGTTTTTGCGCTCTCAGGGATCATATTTATTACGGTTTGCGCAAGTGCCAGAGGAAGTGTGACATTGACCTTGGGTTTGGCGCTCTTCTCTCCTTCCCATACCTTTACCTTCAACCATCTTGAGGGCTTGATCTTCTCCTCCAGATTCTCCAATCCGCTTATAAGCTCGACCGCTTCTTCGGGCGAGACCTTTCCATCAGAAACCATTTGCAGGATCTTAAGTTTTTCATCCATCATTTACTCCTTTTCATTTTCTTGATCAGGGCGATCCCTTCCTTGGAGGATATATCGCCCTTGTCCATTTTTTCCAGGATCTCTTCGACCTGGCTTTTTATTGCCTCGTCTTCATCCTTCCCATCATTGTTAATTCCCAAGGCGGACAGCAGCTCATCAAATCTCACCCTTACCGTGGGGTAAGAAACGCCGAGCTGATTGCCGAGCTCTCTGAGATTGCCCCTTAGAGAAAGGTATTGGTAAAGAAAGTCTAGCTTGTCCTTGGGAAGACTTAATATAGAGTCCGTTTCAAACTCTCCGCGCACCGTGGTCCCGCATTCCGGACAGTGATACTCTCGTATAATAAGAGTGGACTGACACGCGGGACATGAATTTAACCTCTTCATACTAACCTCCTATAGTAATTATGAAACAGAGCACCGGTCGAGGGTTTCCCCTCTAACCTCAACATATTATAAGGATTAATTTCGTAAATGTCAAGTATTATTTTATAATATGTAAAATAAACATTAATTATTGTTAAATTCACACGCATCCACTATTCGCATCCGTAACCGGGAAAATGTTATTTCGCTTACACCAATAATCCTTCTGTTACAATAGTTTCACGCCATACCCCAATCAAGATAGGGGACAAGCTTCGCAGTGCACCAGTGGACCCAGGGACAAGTGCACCAGTGTAATGAAAAATTGCAGTACATTTGTAGGGACAGGGCTTGACCTGTCCTCTGTCACGTTGAGCAACGCGAAACATCCATCCCTGTTCTTATCTCCACTTCACACGCGACACCTCACACATCACACTTCGTTCGTGCCGAACGACCGTCTGTCCCGATGTAAAAGTTCCAAGCAAAGAGTTGACAGGAAGCGGAGCAGGTGCTCTGATTCATAAAGACGGTAACAATGGCTGATGCTATTTTGCTCAGTATTCAAGGCGCGAGGAACGCCGCATACCCACTGCGGTATGTAAGTAACCTGGCAGATTGTTCAAAAGTTGAAATGTTCAAAAGTTGAAGGTTGGTAAATACAGTGAATAGGGAGAAGAGAATGAATAATTGTGAGACTGAGAAACATTACATTTGTCATTCTGAAAGAGCGGTAGCGACCGAAGAATCCATTTCCTTTGTCATTCCCAGGCGGATGACCTTGGGAACCCCGTTTACATCGGGGAGCGTGGAATCCATCTTTCTCAATTTGTGCACTTATGCTCTGCGCAGCATCATTATTCACTGTCTTCTGTCATCCAGAGGGAGTTTGCGACCGTGGGATCCATCTGGTATCTGTTTCTTGTGCGTTCCCCCATTATTCATTGTTCACTATTTCTTAACCACTTCACACTTCAGACGGCATTTATCGTTGGAATTGACTCAAATCTAAACATTCCATTGTCACTGTATTTATGAATCAGATCACCTGGGAGGGTGGAGGGAGAATGGGTATATAATCACACGGAAACATCATCCATGCATCTTTGAATGTCATTTTGAAGAAGCACCAGCGACCGAAGAATCCATCCCTTTTCTTCTCTGCATCCCACACCTGATTTCTCGTCACTCCGAATATTTGTTATATTTTACGCAATCGAACTTCTTGAATTACATTAGATAATAATATACAATACAGGATAAAGCATAGGAGTGCTTAATGACTAAGATGCAAAAAACTATAATTACCGGGGAGATCATTCTTCTCGTTATCGGTTTGGGGCTATTTTCCATATCCGCTATGAATTCAGATAAAGGGAAAAGAAAGGAGATCACAAATAAACTCTCCGCCCTTAAAGAAAGAATGACCGCTTCCAAGGAAAAATACAGCAGCAATCAGGCGATATTGGACATTATCAAAGGGAAAGAAAAAGAAATAGATGAGCTGATCGCCAAGTATCAGGATACCGAGAACGAATTTGATTTTGCCATGGAAAAGAGAAAAATGACCATGCTCGAAACAGAGCTCTCATGCTTTATTGACGACTGTGTAAAAATAGATAATGAGATAAAGGACATACAGGGCTTTATCGACAAGACGCGAAGGTATTTAACGGAGAACAGTAAACAAATAACGAGCGCCACTACACACAAGAAGGTTCCCGCTTCTACAAAGAGAGAGATCAGATCAGCGAAAAAGAAATTGCAGGACGGAATAGAGGATTTGCAAAAAGGCATTATCGCCGCTAATACACCCGAGGATTTCACACATCTTTCATTGAGCTCGCTCGATCTGGGCCAGCCATTCGTTGAATTGCAGAATAAGGTAGAGCACGCGATAAAACTGATAAGTGAGAAGAAGGGCGATACCGAGATACATATAGATATCCCCATAAGGATAGAAGAGCCAAGGCAAACAAGGACCCTTGTGAAAAAGGTTGATACCGTATTGATAACGAAGTTCATTCCGGAATATCCGCAGGAGTTCAAAGGCAAGGGGTATTTTGCCATCATCGGATTCAAGATAAGCAAGACGGGTAAACCCAACAACACTACGGTAGTCAAGACATCGGATAATGCCGCCTTTGATGAATTCTGTCAGAAGCAGGCGTTAAAATTGGAATTTTCACCGGCAAAGGCCTATTACAAAGACAAACCCGGCGATGTTTTTCCGATAGAATCGAAATCGCAATATCCCTTCAAGTGCAAATAAGGAGAAATGATGAAAAAGACTCTGCTGCTGATAATCCTCTTATTATTACTCGCCCCTCTTTCGGCTGATATTTACGAGGCGGCCGCCGACAAGCCCGAATTTACGGTTAAGACCCTGGAATTAAGAAAATCGGTCGATGAATCCTATATCTGGGTGTATATCAAGATCCCCGTTGCCTCGGTTGAATTGAAAAAGGAGACCACAAGAGAAGGGCAAATGCTCTATAAGTCAAAGGTAAAATTCAATGTTACAGCTTCTGTAGACGGGAAAGAAGTAGGTAAGGACTCATGGAAATCAACGAACCTGGTGGCTGAGAACCTGAGCTCAAGGCTGTATATTTTTGATTATACGATCATAGAAGCACCTTCAGGAAAGGATATAAGCATTGATGTTCAAGTGGAGGACCTTTACGCTAAAAAGCAGAACACCTTACATATCGCCAAACCCCTGTCGGAATTCAAAGATCTTTCCATGTCCCAACTCGTTTGGGCGACACAGATAAGGGACCTTAAGCCGGAAGATAGATCGAACACGAGGTTTATCTCTCTTTATCTGAATCCCATAATCGACAATGTTTTCTTTTCTCCGGGCTACCCATTGGCTTATTTTGAGGTCTATGGCCTTGTTCCGGATGAAGATGACGAATATAATTATAAGATCACATACTCGATCTTTGATAACGCGGATAAACTTTTCTATACCTTTATTGACACAAAGGAAGGAGAGTTCTTGGAAAGCGGGGACATCATAGTGATCACATCGCCCGTTATTTTAGATATACTTGCCCTTGTAAGCAGTGGTGATTACGCGATAAGTATTGAAGTGGAAGATCTCAATAACGGGGCGAAAAAGGAATTTCGGGAAAAACTTACCAAAAAACTTTAAAGGGGGAATATATGAAAGTTTTTGACGATCGGCTTCATGACATTGAGGATATATCAAAAAATAAACACCTGCAGGTGATATTCTGGGTTCTATTCTTTGTAATACTCTTTGTGGGGATAATTCTCTCCAGTAATGAAATGGCCCATATTTCAAAAGCGACATCCGAAAGATCTTCGTATGAACCCATTAAATTGATCAATAAACTCGGCGAAGTTATCCGGGAGCACAAAAAACCAAGATTTTCAATCGATGAAACCGGAGCCACGATAGATTGGATCAAATATTGGGAAAGGGATTGGGCGAAACACGCTATCTTATTGTGTATTGTCTTCCTCTTGGCGGTAATCCTCGAAATATTCATTATTCTACAGATTAAATATCTGCAGAAGAAGGAACTTTACTTAATATATAAATATGAACTCGAAAAATCCAATAAAAAGTGATATAGAAAGGGCATTAGACAAATATCAGAAATCCAGCACCAGAAGTAATTTTGACGCTCTGTATATGAGTGTTACGCAAGATTATCTTCTCAGGGAGCTGTCGAAGAAATTTCCCGGCTATTGGAAATTGATGAAGCTGTATAACTCGAATGGCGGGATCGAAGGGCTCAAGAATGATGTTCTTCTGGGAATATACAAAGACGCAAAGAAAAATAGGCAGATCAGTAACCTCCCGGTTCTTTTTGAGAAACACCTTCTTCTCTTCATAGGGTCGAATACAAGCGACATAGCGCTTGCTTTACACCAATTGCTGGAATATTCATTTTCTTTGACTTACAGAGATTTTTTCGAGTTTGAAAAGATAGATCACTTCGGCAATTTTATTCTGATGGAAATATTCTCTGTTATTTATGAGAGTCTTTATGAAATGATCCAAGAAGGCTCATGCCATATTCTTTATCATTTGATACTTTTACTTTCAAAAGAGCAAACCATAGAGATAACGAAGGAGCCGGATTTCACCAAAACATTGATAGATGAAATGAGAAATTTCTGGAAGAGAGTTGAAAAATCAGGGATATTTTCATTGATATCTATATTTATTAAAGGCATTGGGGATATGGATGAATTTCAGGGCCTTCTTGCCGGCCACCATCTGATAATTTTTCAAGAGAGAGCAGAGAATAAGAAAAGTTATACTACAATTGATAAGGAATTGAATTTGATCAACAGCCGTGAACACCTTTATAAACAGTTAAACACCTATATCAAAGGCCTTGACCTGATAGATGAGATACTGGAAGAGGATGAGAATATTAAATATTCGGGCGCTCTCTGGAAGATCCTGAACCCGGCGCTCTCGCTTTCGGAGACAGATTTTGTGTCTGAGCTTTTTGAGAGAGAAAACAATAGAAGTGAATTTGAAAAAACCTACGCGGACAAAGAATTAACATGGGGTATGAAGAGAAAACTCGAACAGGAATTTAATTTTCCGGAAGGATATATAGAGCAGTATTTTTATCGGACACCGATAGTCGATCTATTTTCCTCGTTTTAGCCTTTCTGCCAGTATCGCCGGCAATTGCGCGCTCAGTATGTCCTCAAAAGCAGTATCGATATCATATTTGACCCGGCGGTAAGTGACCATACGCTCCTCGGTATCAAATATTGCATAACACGCCCTTGAGTCCCCGTCCCGCGGCTGTCCGACAGAGCCGACATTTACAATAGCCCTTGAATCTTGAAAATAGACATGTTGTTCATAGGTCTTGATTATTTCCTCTCCGCTTTGAATATAGACGATGGGAATGTGTGAGTGACCGATGAAAACGGTCTCTATGGACTGGTCCATTGTAACAAAAACAAAATTGGCAGTGTCTTTATTCAGGATGTAGCTCCAGTTTTCTGGAAACATTGGCGAAGAATGTACAAAAATGGCGCTTCCGATGCGATGCTCGATCGGCTGATCCTTCAGAAAGTTCATATTCTCTCCGGAAATCCGGCTCTTTGTGAATTCAATCGCCTCCTTGGCATATGGATTGAAGAAAGAGTAGTTCATCAAATCACAAACAGCGGAATCATGATTTCCCATTACACTGATCCCTGCGATGTTCGCGACGGTTGTGATACAGCTATTCGGATGCGCGCCGTAGCCGACTATGTCTCCAAGGTTAATTACCTCATCGATATCATGATTATCCTGCATATCCTGGATGACGGCCTGTAATGCCTGGATATTTGAATGGATATCTGAAAGAATGGCATATTTCATTTAATCGTCCTTTACCGTCTTTATCACTTTATCGAGTATTCCATTGATAAAGCGTTTTGAATCATTGTTGCCATATATCTTTCCTATCTCGATCGCCTCATTCAGCGACACCAGAATAGGGACATCTTCCACAAAGAGGATCTCGTATACGGCAGTCCTCAAAATATTGCGGTCAATGACCACCATCCTTTCAATTGTCCAATTTTCTGAAAATTTTTCTATCGTTTCGTCTATTTGCTTCTTCTTGTCTTCTGTACCGGCTGCGAGGGTGTCTGTATAGGTTATGATATCTTCAACATCCGGTCCTTCATAAAAGTATTGAAAGAAATCCTTGATCGCGGATCTTATCTCGTGATCCGCCATATCGACGGCATATAGTATCTTTAAAGCATTTTCCCTGGCCATTCTTCTCTTGGCCGTAAAGGAAAGAGAATGACTCATATCTTATGGAAAAGATCTATCATTTCCAGCAGAGACATTGCAGCATCAAATCCCTTATTGCCCGCCTTGGCACCTGCGCGGTCAATGGCCTGCTCAACGGTATCCGTGGTAAGAACACCGAAAGAAACAGGGATCTTTGCCTTCAACGCAAGGTGAGCTACTCCCTTTGTGGTTTCAGCCGCCACATATTCAAAATGGGGAGTTTCTCCTCTTATCACGGCGCCCAAGGTAATTATTCCATCAAAGCTATCGGACTCTATGACGCGATTAAGCGCAAGAGGGATCTCGAAAGCCCCGGGAACTCTAATTATTGTAATATTGTCATCGTTTACACCATGACGCGCCAGCGCATCCAAGGCTCCATCCAAAAGCTTATCAGTTACAAAGGAGTTGAACTTACTCAGAAGTATCCCTATGCTCCTCCCTTTGCCACTGTAATTTCCATCAATTCTTTTCATTTGAATCCTCCATGAACTCCTCTTCGGGAATAAGATGATCCATCTTATCTTTCTTTGCCTTAAGGTATTTTTTATTGTATTTATTGGGTTTGATAATAATGGGAACGCGCTCAACGATGTTAAGTCCGTAGCCCCTTAATCCGACAAGTTTTTTGGGATTATTGGTAAGCAGCCGTATTTCGGTAAGGCCAAGGGCTCTTAAGATCTGAGCACCATCACCATAGTCGCGCAGATCGGCATGAAAGCCCAGAGCCTCATTTGCCTCGACGGTATCCATTCCCTCGTCTTGAAGTGAATACGCCAGTAATTTATTATGAAGGCCGATCCCTCTGCCCTCCTGCCTCATATACAAGACCACCCCTAATCCTTCCTTTTCTATCATCTTCATTGCGGCATCAAGCTGATGACCGCAGTCGCATCTTAAAGATCCCAGGGCATCTCCGGTGAGACATTCGGAATGAACCCGCACCAGAACATTCTTTTTGCCGCTGACCTCGCCCTTAACCAATGCAAGATGCTCCTGTGCGGCATTGCCCGCTTTGAAGAGCACTCCCTTGAAGTGTCCCGCGGCTGTCGGGAGGTCGAAAGAGGTAATAGCGGTTATCGTTGATTCATTTTTCAGCCGGTACTCAATAAGGTCTTCAATGGATACCAGCTTCAGACCGAATTTGTCCGCGATCTTTCGAAGGTCTTTTAACCTCGCCATTTCTCCGTTATCAAGCATTATTTCGCAGATAACAGCGCTTTCCTTCAAGCCGGCCAGCACGCAAAGATCCAGAGATGCTTCGGTGTGTCCGCATCTTCTGAGAACTCCCCCGGCCTTTCCAACAAGAGGAAAGATATGTCCGGGCCTTAAAAGATCATGCTGTGTGGAATTTTCAGAAGCCAGTATTTTGATGGTCTTTGCCCTGTCCGCCGCCGAGATTCCTGTTGTTATGTCTTCGGCGGCATCGACAGATACTCTAAAATCGGCTCCCTCTACTTCCTTTGCGTCCGCTACCATAGGCGGAAGATCGAGGTTATGTGCTGTCCTTTGTGATATTGGAGCGCAAACAAGGCCCCTTCCCTCCCTTACCATGAAGTTTATGATTTCAGGCGTAACCAGTTTTCCGGAGGCAACGAAATCCCCTTCGTTCTCACGATTCTCGTCGTCGACCACAATAATGATCTTTCCCTCTTTAAGGGCTTTTACCGCGCTTTCAATGCTGTCTAACATTCTTACTTACTCCATCCAGGTATTTAACCACCATATCAAATTCGATATTGACCCTACCATTGATCTTCAACTTATCAAGATTTGTCCGCCTGACGGTCTCGGGTATCACGGATACCTCAAAAAGTCCGGTAGAAATAACAGATGATATAGTGAGAGATATACCGTCAATGCTTATCGAACCTTTTGGGATCAGGTATTGCGGGTTTTCCTTTACATGAAAACGGAAGACCTCTTCAGAACTCCTCGTATATCTGCCTGAAAGTACGCCGGGACAATCAATGTGCCCGTATACAAAATGGCCGCCTACGCGGTCGCCTACCCTCAAAGACCTTTCGAGATTCATTTCCTTTCCTCTTTTGAATGTGCCTATTGTGGTTTTTTTCAATGTTTCGGCAGAAATATCAAAAGAGTACATATTATCCTTATAAGATGTTAGGGTCAGGCAAATTCCGTTAATAGCGATAGATTCGCCTGTTTTGGGGTTATTCAGCCCATCACAACTGACCGAAAGTGAAAAAAAATCCCCTTTCTTTGACAGGTCCTGAAAATAACACAATAATTCAATGATGCCCGTGAACATAATAAATGGGAGAAAAGGTAGAAAAAAGGCTATTCAGATTTCTCTGTTTCCTCTTTTACTTCCTTTACCTCTTCCTCTTTCTCCTCTTCGAGAGCAAGTTCTCTCTTTCTGGCGCTGGCGTCTCTGATATCATTGATCCCTATAAATAGCGATATGATCGCAATGAAAAATGAGACAACAGGTACTGCGCCCTTTATAAGCCAAATAAATTCATCAAGGAAATTCCAAAGCCCGAATAATCCAAAACTAAGAACCGTAACCGCACCAAAGACTATAAAGAGTATAATTCCTACCATATCAGGTACCTCCAAATTCTATTTATAACTACTCATTATATAATAAAAGCGCTAAAACTTCAAGATATCAATGGCAAAAGATAAAAAATACTACAATAATGTACACTTTACCACAATTCAATACTCTTTGAAATTGCGTAAATCCCTATATAATTACATTTATGCAAAGGCATAATTTTTGCAGCAGATAGGGGAAAACAGGAGGTATCATTATGAAGAAGCTACTTGTTCTTATCATTGCGCTATTCGCATTTTCTTCATTTTCATTCGCAAACGACCTATCTATGGGTGGAAACATAGGAATGGAGGAGATCGGCGGGATCATGTACTATTCTCTTGCGTTGAACCCCGAGGCGAGATTCGGCAAAATGGGCATAGGCCTGGACCTGTACCTGAGATGGAATGACGAAGGCTTGTTCCCGTATACTACCGATGATCTGCTTTCAATGATCAAATATGTAAGCTGGGGAGATAAGGGAGTTAAACCGGTATATGCCCGTTTCGGCATTCTGGAGGATTCCCTCCTGGGCCACGGTTTTATCCTAAGCCATTATCAGAATGCCACACCATTCACCATTGAGAAGGGCCTGAAAAGACTTGGCGCTCAACTTGACATAGACTTCAAATATGTGGGCTTCGAGTCGATCACGAATGATGTTTCTTCTTTTAAGGTCCGCGGCGGCAGAGCCTTTGTGCGTCCACTGGCGCCATTTATCAAAAAAGGGCCGTTTGCGGGACTGGCGATCGGGTTCTCATATCTGGAAGATATCGACCCCTATGAATCCCAGAGAGCCATCATCCTTGACAGAAAGGAAGAGGAAAATCAATTGACACGCTATGAGTACTACATTGATATTTATGAACAAAATGGCGTAGAGATAGACAATGCGATAAAACAGGAACTCTTTGATATATCACTTATCGACGATATGGAACTTCGGTGGACAGCTTTCCATGATTATTCAACAGATACAGCCACTTCCTATCTTATAGATGAATTATTTGAAGAAACGGAAGATCTAAAGAAGCGGCTTGCCGGATATTCCATAGATGCGGAACTTCCCGTTATGGGCAATTTCGTCGTTCTGATCACTGATTTTGCAAGACAGGAAGGATATGATGAGGAATCAGAGGAAAGATTCACTACAGAACTGGCGCATCTCTACGGTGTCAAGGGCGTTCTGAACCTCGGCCTGATCAGATTGCAGTATCAGTTGGATTACAGAAATATTCCGGAGGACTATATTCCCGCGATCTTCAATTCACAGTATGAGTTCGTGAAACCCCTAGCTTTACGGAAGATCGAAGATCCCAAGCGTATATCAGGATATTTTGGAGATGTCAATATATTTATTCTCAATAATGCCTTAAGGGTGAACCTGGCTTATGAGGATTATGTAGATACCGCATATCCCGAGATCTTCCCAAGAATTAAGGGCGAATTGGAGCTTAACCCGAACCTTACCAAAAATCTTATAGGATATGGTGTCGGTGCAAAGTTCACGCTTGAAAAATTGGACGCGGAAACCCTGGATTTCAATGATATCGAGAATACCACGATAAAAGGAAATGTAACGATCGATGTTGCCAAATCAACTCAGGTCGTCTACGAGTACTTCAGAAGCTGGGATTCTTTCGGAACGGAAGTAAAACAGGTCAAGCTTTACACTCAAATAAAGTTCTAATATAAAACGGGGGCCGCAGGCCCCCGACTTGTCTTTTCCGCTATACTTCATTATACTATTGCATGAGGATCTTAGACCCGAAGTTCAGAAAAAATAGCTGGAGATACATCTTTCAATGCAGCCTTGCGGCATTTTCCGTCTTTGTCATACTGTTATTTCTAAATATTAAGGATGACACAGCCATCATAGCATCCCTTGGCGCTACTACATTCATTATGTTCACAAAGCCGAAGGCGTATGCCGCACGCGCCCGGTGTCTTTTCGGGGGATATTTGATAGGGATCGTCACCGGCATTGTATTTGATCTGATATCTCAGATCTCAAGACTGCATGAAATTATTCCGGAACATGTATGTACAGTTCTGTTCTGTGCTTTGGCGGTTGGTATGTCGATGCTGCTGATGACCTCGCTTAATGCGGAGCATGCCCCCGCTGCGGGGGTTGCATTGGGCCTTGTGCTGAATGTCTGGGACCGGTGGACATTAACGGTTATAGTAGCTGCCGTGTTGATGCTCTTTCTGATGAAAAAGGCAACTGAACGTTATATGATAGATATAGAGTGACAGAATCTATTTTCTATAGTTCCGGCCTGCATCGCCTTATTTTATTATTGCCACTTTTTTCCGGGCTGTTCTCCCGTTGTAGTCAAAGGTTACCAGGTAGATCCCGGAAGAGATCTCCTTAAGATCATCATTCTTGACAACCCATTCCCAATGATCGATTACCCAGCCAAGAGAGTTATTGTTCTTAGAGGAGGCGATAAGCTCTCTTCCAAGATTATAAACCTTAATTATGGTTTCCTTCGGGATGTTAAGAAAATATACGATCTCGCCGCCTCGTGAAGGATTGGGAGCGGAGATGATGTTTTCAAGGTCCGTCCCTTCCCCGTACGGTGAATCTCCATGCGGGCAATCCCCGTCCTTAAGCACAGTGTAATATCCGGGAAGGTCCGTATTGATAGTAACGAAGCCACCATCCTCATAATCATTCAGCGAATTGCCGTCTTCATCCGGAATTATCTTATAATTGTCTACGGGAGTCCAAGAGCTGCCGTTCCATCTATACGGCTGAAGAGTATATTCCGCAAATCCACTGGCCTGAAATCGGGTGTAATG